>CAXMPE010000132.1:0-5130 GCA_964195245.1 uncultured Verrucomicrobiales bacterium
GAGATCATCCTTGGGGTGAAGGCCGACGTTGAGCGGGGCGAGAGCCTGTCGAATGCTTTGGCCCACCATCCCAAGGCGTTCAACCGATTGTATGTTTCGATGGTCAGGGCTGGTGAAGCCGGCGGAATGTTGGACGAGGCACTACTGAAGCTCGCGGACAACATTGAAGCAAACGTTGAACTGAAGCAGCGAATCAAATCGGCCATGATGTACCCGATTGCTGTGCTCGGTCTGGTGGTGCTCATCGTTACTGCCATGTTGATCTTTATTGTTCCGATGTTTGAAGATCTATACGCTGATCTAGGCGGTGACTTACCAGCTCCGACCAGGATGCTGCTCGCTCTTTCGAAAGTGTTCACGGGCTACTGGTGGGCCGTGCTTATTGGAGCAATCGGCTTCACCTTTGCGTTCAAGGCTTGGAAGAAGACGGAAGCCGGTCGGGTCATGTGGGACAAAATCAAGCTGCGGCTCCCGATTGTTGGGAACCTTGTTCACAAGACCGCTGTGGCTCGCTTTTCTCATACGCTCGCTGCGCTCACCCGCACGGGCGTCCCAATCTTGCAGGCGATGGAGATTGTGGCCGATACAGCAGGCAACGCCGTCTTCGAAGAAGCGATCTTTGCAGCAAGAACCTCAGTGTCTGAAGGTGAGTCGATAGCGAAACCGCTTATGGAACGGGACGTGTTCCCGCCCATGGTGGTGCAGATGGTCGCTGTGGGAGAAGAGACTGGAGCCCTCGACACCATGCTCGAAAAGATTGGTATCTTCTACGACAATGAGGTCAAGGCGATGGTTGACGGCTTGACCAGCCTGATTGAGCCGCTGCTTATTGTCATTCTCGGAGTTTGCGTCGGTGGCATGCTGATCTCTCTCTACATGCCCATGTTCAAGATTGTCGAACTCGTTTAGAACACGAGATCGTGTGATATGAGAGGGAGGGTCCGGTACCGGACCCTCCCTCTCTCTTCGTGGGCTGGAGCCCTTGCCGTGTCCGTTGGCAAGAATTGAGGAAATCGAGAATGAACCTTAAAGATTCCTCTTCAAGGGTCGATAACTTCATTACCTCCAGATTAGGAGGCATTGTCTGACACAAAAGGAGTGTCTCATGAGCTGGTTTTCACAGCGCATAAATAACAAGGACGAAGGCTTCACCCTCGTCGAGTTGATGGTGGTTGTTTTGATCATTGCAATCTTGATCGCCATCGCAATCCCAACGTTCCTCGGCGCTCGTGAGCGTGCACAGGACCGGGCTGCACAGTCCAACCTGCGTAACGCACTCACTGCTGCAAAGGTTCACTACACCGATACAGAGAACTACAACGACGCAGCAACAAACAGCGTTACCGTTGGTCTCTTGATCGCTGACCTCGGGGCAGTCGAGCCAAGTCTCACTTTCCTCGCAGCCCCAACGCTCAACGGTGAAGTCGGCGTAGCAGCTCCTGCTGTGATCAACACTCAGGTCGTGAACTTCTACGCTCTGTCTGGATCGTCAACATGGTTCTGCATCTCTGACGATGCTGCCGCAGGTGGCGGTACATCGTACGGCTCTGGCGCTCTGGCGGCTGACGTCGACGCAGCTGGCGAGTGCACGGCTGCCTCCTGGTAGTCGGTAACTAACTAAGCCCTAACCAAAGAGGGGGTGGAGCTTCGGCTCCACCCCCTCTTTGCTGTTCTCGACTCAAGTCTTCGAGAATCTGTGTCGATAGACAGGCACAACAGAAACGTGGAAGGAGTTCCGATGAACAAGCGGGACGACGGCTTCACACTGGTCGAGCTCATGGTGGTTGTTCTCATCATTGCAATTCTTATTGCAATCGCCATACCGACCTTTTTGGGAGCCAGGCAACGAGCCCAGAATAGGGCGGCTCAGAGCAATCTGAGAAACAGCTTGACTGCTGCAAAGGTGTACTACGCCGACGCTGAAGACTACGGCTTTGCGATTGCGGATCTCGATGACATCCATGCGGGTCTGGTGTTCGTCAACAACAACGCTCCGGCACCTGGCCAAGTTGGTTTTCTGGTGTACCCGAGCACAGCTGGGATACCTGACCAGGCAGTCATCTTCCTGGCAGAATCCAATACCGACACGTGGTTCTGTCTTGCTGATCAAGCAACTGGTGCTGCTGCGGGCCCTTCGTTCGGAGAGAGTGCAGTCGATGGTGCGGCGCTTGACACGCTTGTTGAATGCGCCGGAGGTTGGTCCTGAGCTGAGCAGCTGGCTCTCTCTAGGGTTGCGCTGCGTCCGGCTTTATCGAGATACCGTTAAGGATTTCCTCAGGAAATGCCGATACTTTGTTCGCTAGTCAAAATTGATGAAAGGGCGAGCAATTCTCACGAACGAGGTCTCAGAGCGTAATGCCACAGGCACAGCCACTGCGCATCTAGCCTACGGCGATGCCGTTACTGTTTTGGGTCGCCGCCCTCTCGCTGTTCGGGCTCTTGGTGGGCTCCTTCCTCAACGTGGTGGCCTACCGGGTACCGCTGGATCTCTCGATCGCTCATCCACCGTCGGCCTGTCCGGTGTGCGAAACACCGATCGCGCCTCGGGACAATATTCCGCTGGTCAGTTGGCTGCTCCTTCGAGCCAAGTGCCGGCACTGTCAGACTCCCATTCCCTTCAGGTATCCTGCTCTGGAGCTGACCAACGCGCTCGTCTGGGCGGGAGCAACGCTACTGATCGGGCCGACCTGGGCACTTCCGGCTTTTCTTTGGTTCCTGTCGGTAACCTTGGTGCTGATCGCAATAGATCTCGACCATCATCGCCTCCCGAACAAGATCGTCTATCCGGGGACAATCGTGGGGTTAGCCCTGCTGGCCGTGCCAACGATCGTCCACGGGGAGTTCACTCGGTTCGGTTGGTCGCTAGTGGCTGGAACGCTGGCCTTCGCTCTGATGTTGCTGCTAGCGATCCTCGTCCGCGGGGGGTTCGGGATGGGGGACGTCAAACTGTCATTCGTTCTGGGCATCTTCGTGGGATACCAAGTGAGGTTCCCGCCGGCTTCGATGTTCCAAGCGCTGAGCTCAACCGGCCTCTCGATTTTTCTTTCGTTCCTCATAGGGGGCCTGACAGGTCTGACGTTGATGGCGCTGCGCCGCAAGAAGGGCAAGGACCACGTAGCGTTCGGCCCAGCCATGATTCTGGGAGCGTGGATAGCCGCCTTCTGGGGTTGGCCGATCATGGAGTTGTATCTCGATCTGTGAGGCCAGTTGATTTCACTCAAGAAGAGCCATCGGCTTGCTACGCTGTTGAATTACAGGCATGTGATTTGTCTGTGCCTGGAGCAGGGCCGTTCGATCGGAGGCAAGTATGACAGCCACAATTGGGCTGGATATTGGGACAAGCGCAGTGCGCGCCGCGCTCCTACAGTCAGGCAAGCGCGGGGTACCTACGCTACGCCGATACGGTGAGGTTGCTCTCCCTCAGGGTGCCGTCGATGGTGGCGAGATCATTGATCCCGTCATTGTTGAGGACGCTATCCGTCGCCTCTGGAAGTCCACCAAGCTTCCTAAGAAAGGGGTGGTTCTCGGTTTGGCCAATCCACGAATCGTGGTCAGGCGAGTCGATCTACCTCGCGTTTCAGACGAAGCCCTCAGGGCCGGACTCGGCCAACACGTTCAAGAGTTCATCCCTATGTCTCCAGAGGATGCTGTTCTTGACTTCCTCCCGGTAGAAGAAACCGACCCTGACTCACCGACAAGGCCCGTGCTAGTGGTTGCAGCCCACCGAGAGATGGTGGATCAGTTCCTTAACGTTGCCGAGGCCGCTGGTCTCAAGGTTGACGGGGTGGATCTCCAAGCCTTCGCTCTGGTGCGCTCTGTATTCGGAGCGCAAATTCCGGTTGGCGAAGCCCCCAAAGCCTTGATAAGCCTTGGAGCGGGACTCACACAAGTTGTGGTGACCCAAGATGGCGTCCTTCAGTTCTTGCGACTCATCCCCATCGGGGGGAACCACTTCACTAAGGCGCTCGTTACTGCTCTGGGCATCTCTCAAGAAGAAGCCGAGGATCTAAAGAGGAGCACGGGTGTCTTGGCTGACCCCGACGACACCTCCGACGGCACCAGTGTCGAGGAAAAGGCTGTTCGGGTGCTCACCGAGGAGGCTACCAGCCTTATCGATGAGATTCGGGGCTCAATTGAGTTCAGTACAGCCCAGATGGGAGGAGACCCAGTGTCGGAAATCAAGATCTCAGGCAACGCCGCCCGGATGCCTCATCTCGCTGCGCGGATGGCCAGGATGCTCGACATTCCGGTAACACCAGTGAAGCTACTGGGCGATTCTGTAGAGGTTGGTAAGACCGGCCTCTCCGAGGATCAACTCGCCCAGGCTCAACCAGTGCTCCCCGTAGTTGTCGGCTTGGCCGAATGGGGGCTCTCATAATGTCACCGAAGATCAATCTACTCCCACAGGAGAACGCTGAGAAAGCGAAAGGACGGCAGAAGGCCTTCCTTGGTGCCTTCTTTCTCCTTGGCTACGTTGTCCTGCTTGCCTTCGTGTTCCTTTGGGTGAAGGGTCGCGAGAGCCAAGCTGAGGAGAACCTTGCTGCTCAGGTAACGGCGAATGCTGAGGTTCGATCAGAGATACAGGATCTCGAGCCGTTCAGGATCCTCGGAGAACACTATGAGGAGGGTGTGATCAACCTCCATGCTGCTCTCAACGGTGACGTATCGTGGGGCGTGTTGCTCGACGACCTGGGACGCATGATTTCCTCTGAGCATGTCTGGGTAGAGAATCTTGGCATCAACCGGGTCCTCCCGGACGATGAGTCCATTGCCTACGGCGCTGTCCAGATGAGCGGTTCTGGGTTTGATTACCCCGATGTTGCTTCTTGGCTCGTGACACTTGACAGTGACGATTGGGAGTCCGTCGGCGCCGCGTGGGCCTCATCGGTCCAGCAGACCGAACTCGATGAGGTCGAGACGGTGTCTTGGGCCATCCAAACTGCCTTGAGCGAGGCCGCCCTGTCTTCCAGAGCCGATGATCTAACTCCGGAGGTGCCGTGATGCGTAGAGGACTAGTAATCGGAATCTTGGTCGCAGTGCTAGTGGGCGCAGGCTTTTTCTATCTCGGATACAAGCCTGTGGCAGAGAACATTGCTGTCTTAGAGGTGGAGGTTTTGGCGGCAGAAGCTG
>CAXMPE010000133.1:0-3563 GCA_964195245.1 uncultured Verrucomicrobiales bacterium
CGAACGCCTCAATGACGCTCCACGTGACCCCATCTGCACTCCACCACACCCCTGAACCGACCGCGAAAAGCACACTCCCGTCGCTAGACATGTGGCAGACCCACTCATCAGGCCCAAACGGGTTCCCAAGCTCTCTCTCAACACCATCTCCCCCAGTCACCGATATATACGGGACCTCTCGGAGGCCGACAGCCACGACGAACGCTTCCCCCTTGAAGGTGAGCCTCTGGCTGATCAGGCCTGGCGGTGTGCTCTCCCCATCGCAGCCTTGACCCGACATGAAAAAGTCGAGGGTGTCCAGTTCGGCTTCCGGATCGGACTCGTTCTTCCAGACCCAGTCCAAGGGACCGCCCTCGCTTTCCACGATCCTTGATGGGATACCAAAAGGAAGAACGAAGTCGTTGTCGGGTGACAACGTTGGGCTGGGTTCTGCCGGTGCGTAGCGCTGGTTGTCTACGGATTGGGCGTTAAACCACCCGAACAGGGCAAACAGAATAGGAATGAAGACTATCGCTATTACGGCAAGCGACGGTGCGGACGGTCGCTTCTCTCTTGTGATCCGATCAAGTCGCCCTTCGGTGGCAACGCGAGAAGTCTCACTCACTAAGCGCCCAGCGGCGGCCTGGAACTCATTGTCAATGGTCACAGTTGGCCTCCAATTGATCTGGCTAGAACGGTTCTTGCCTTATGCAAGTGGACCCGTGCGGTGGATTCGGCGCACTCCAAAACCTCAGCAATCTCAGCTGTTGACATCCCGACCACATAGAACAGGGCTACAGCAGACCGCTGTTTCCGAGGCAGTCTCGCAACAGCCTTCCACAACACATCGTCAGGCTCTGAAGGAGGATCAATCATCCTCGGGGGTCCGATCTGGACCAGCGCTCTAGCTTCAGAAGCGACTCGTCGGCGAATATCAGTAGCCAAGTTGATGGTGACGCGACGAACCCAAATCCCGGGCTGCCCATATTCCGAGACCGTATCCCAGTCTCGATGGGCACGAATGAACGCTTCCTGAGCGATATCTTCAGCTGCGACCCGACTACCGCTCACGGCCACGGCAAGGGCGACCATGATCGGAAACTCTCGCTTGTAAAACTCCTTGAAGGACATGTCCAAAAGCACCTGCATACTTAACTCACGAACAACACGACCAGAATGTTTACTGCTGATCACAGATTTATCCTAGATCCAGGTGATTCTGGCCGTCCCAGCCGGACGGAACCTTCAGAGCTTGCGGCCTAATCCTGACGTGGGGAGTCATCAAGAAACTCGCTCCAAGAAGAGACCGCTTCGCGAACAATCGCCGGTTCTCCGTCTCGGACGGACGCATTGGAATCACTAGAAGCCCTGGTTCTTCCGAGCCGTCTGACACTTCGACGACCCGGAAGAACACTTGTAGACCAAGTGATAATCAATTGGAACCAATTCGAAACATGGCTCGATCAAACAACTCAATACCAAAGAAGCTACCGAACGCCCGTAGGAAGCCCATGAAGAGCGCAATTGGGAGGAGTCCAAGGCGATTCTACTCTCCCAAGCTGAGTTGGAACACTGGTGAGATACATATTCGACAGGCCAAGCCCGCCGGCGCATCAGCCTTAGCGAATAGATCAACCCCATCGGCCAAGGTTGTTGGCGACCGCCTAGCTAGTTGGGGCCGCCGGTTCTGTCTTCAACACCAGGATGATGCCAACGAGCAAGGGCCAGACGACCAAGACCAACAGGAGCGACACGACGTACACCGGATAAATGAGGTCCAGGTCAGGCAGCAACGGCCCAAAGAAAGCAGAGAAGAGCATTCCAGCAGCGGCCAATGCCCCCAGCCAAGAGAGTCCCGCCCAGAAGACCCTTGACCCAAAGTTGGCGATGCCAACACAAATCACCCAAAGACCAAACGCAAAACCGCCCGCCGAAGCCAGCCCTTGAGTACCAACGATCTGGAGAGCTACATACCCTGCAATACCCCAATCGCCATCCATACCAGCCATGTGCAAAAGCGTTCCCGGCGCTTGGATTCGGAGCACTCCATTAACAAAAAAGAAGGCGGAAGCAGCGAAGGCAGCAAGAGTGCCCGACTGCAACACCAAGGACCGCTTCCTCGAAAGGATCTCCCACAAAGCGAGAGCTGCCAGAGACAAGGAGACCCCCATCACCACGCTGACAATCCCGCTAAACGTGAAGATATCCAATCGCTCTCGAAGGAACCGAATCATCACAGCGGGATTGTCAGCATCGTTGAAGCCCAAACCCGACCTCTGGCTCTCCAAGACAATGAGCGCAACCGAGCTCAAAGAAAATACGACCAGAGCACCGCCACCGATCTTCGAATGACTCTTCATCCTCCACACTCTCCTCACTCCCTCTAGAAGCTAGCGTGGTGTCGCTCGGCTGGCGTGGCTATACGTCCGTTCTTCGGGTTGCCGCAACGATCCGGAGATACAACATAACGCTCCCGCTAAGGCGAGAGCGCTATGTTGGCTGGTAGACCAAGTGACAATCAATTGGAACCAATTCGAAACCTGGCTCCACCAAGCAACTCAATACCAAAAAGGCTACAGAACGGCCTGAAAAAGCCAAAGGGACCGCAACTAGGAGGAATTGAAGCCGCTCCTACCCTCCCACCCTGAGTTAGAACCACACCCGACTTCATTCGCCTCAGCCCCTCCGCCGCAAATGTACCCGCGCTCAGCATCGTGATCAGTTCCCTGGCCTGACTGTGTGAGGATGAACGCTCGGAGCCTTGGGGTCCGTACCGATTGCCGATTCTGGGGGGTGATGATTCTTTGTCATAACGCAAGGCTGGTTGGTCGGTTCGAGGGAACGTGTGACTAGAAACCAGACCCAAGACCGAGCAGGACCACAACCATGCTGAGGTCTCGCTAGAGCGTCGCTAGTAACGCCCTGACTGCGGCATTGGCGCCAGAAAGGATCGGGCTGCCGTGGGCGAAGTAGAGCGTATCGAAATCAAGAAGCGCCATCTTCTCTACCGAGGCGATGGCCATCTCCCTGTCTAGCGTAAATTCAGGGTACGGGAGGCCTACGCCTTGTACTGTGGCCAACACGAATGTTTCGACGCCCATGAGAGCGTCGCCCGTAATAAGCGTTCGGCCTAGGGGATCATGGACCGAGATGTGACCGCTGGTATGGCCGGGGGTGCCGATAATGTCAAGGCCGAAGACGCTGTCCCCATCGAATAAAGGAGTGATACTCCGAGGCGATCTAATGAGTTCAATGTCTTCACTACCAGCGTAGGCAACAGCTTCGGTTGCGAGTCCCATAGCCGGCCCGAGACCGTCGACATGGTCGCTGTGCCAGTGGGTCAGGATAATGTGGCCAACGTTATCCCATCCCAGCCCTACCTCTGACAGGGCTGCTTCGATGTCATCTGCGCTGAGAACCCCGCCAGTATCCACAAGGGCTACCTCTGTACCCCGCACCATCAGATACGCGGAGACGCCGAACAGTTCTATTCGCTTCACAGTCGTCGGCAGCAGCGTCGTCTGTGTCTTGGTCGTGGCGCACGCCCCAAGTGGTCCTAGTACGGCAATCGCCAAGGCCGCTCC
>CAXMPE010000134.1:0-6959 GCA_964195245.1 uncultured Verrucomicrobiales bacterium
TTCGTCGGCGGAACATCCGTGCAATCCGAAAACGCCGTCGGCCTCAGCGTTTCGGGGCTTCGCGACGCCCTTGGCTCAGAAGGGTTCAGTGACGTTCGGATTGAGGAGCTTGACGATGGGGCCTCGCTGCGCGTCAGGAGCCAAGCGATTAGCGAGGTCGAGGAGCTTCGCCTCCTAGAGGTTGTTACCGACGCCCTAGGAACTGACACAGCTTCAGCAGACGTGACCACTGTCGGCCCGACATTTGGGGCTCAGATCGCTCAGCGAGCCCTGCTCGCGCTTGGCGTATTCCTCGCGGTGGTAGTGGTCTTCATATCGTGGCGGTTCGAGTTGAACATGGCGATCGGTGCTATTGCTGCGCTTGTACATGACCTCATCATCACGTTTGGGGTGTATGCCGTCTTCGCGTTCGAGGTGACCCCGGCAACGGTCGTGGCTGTGCTCACCATCTTGGGCTACTCGCTGTATGACACGGTGGTCATTTACGACAAGATCGACGAAAACGAGGCGATGTCGGCGCTCGGTCCAAAGGCGAAAAAGCGTCCGCCCTTTTATGAGACAGTCAACAAGTCGATGAACCAGGTCCTCATGCGATCGCTCGCTACATCGTTGACCTCGCTTGTCCCAGTGGGCTCGCTCCTGCTGATCGGTGGCTGGCTGCTGGGAGCAACCTCGCTCAAGGATTTCGCCCTCGCCCTGTTCGTAGGAATTGCTGCAGGTACCTATTCCTCGATATTCATCGCCGCGCCTCTTCTTGCTGTGCTCCGCGACCGACGGCCAGCCGTTCCGACAGGGCCCTCACCCTCTAAGCCTTCGGGCACCAAGGTGAGCGCGTCGGGCTACGACAGTCGCAATTCCATCACGGTGCGTCGCAACAAATAGCCGGTACTATATGGCCATGCGAAGGTTGCAGGACCCTAGGCGAGGCGTATTGACATGCCCGGCATAGCCGTGCCCTCCGGCCTGCTCGATCGGGTTCTCGCCGAATACGCCGTCCACCATCCTCACGCCGGAGACGCACTGGTACGGACGGCCTTTGACGTTGCCAAGAGCGCCCATGCTGGCCAAACGCGCAAGTCGGGTGATCCTTTTATCGAACATCCGGTGTCTGTTGCCCAGGTTCTCGCCAGTTATGGATTGGACGATGTGACGATCGCTGCTGCGCTGCTGCACGACGTTGTCGAAGATACCGAAATCTCCCTTGACGACATACGTGAGCAGTTCGGCGAAGCGGTTGCGTATCTCATCGACGGTGTTACCAAACTCGAGCGGCTTAGCTTCAATTCCAAGGCAGAGCAGCAAGCCGCCACCATTCGCAAAATGGTGATCGCGATGGCCAAAGATGTCCGCGTGCTGTTCATCAAGCTGGCCGACCGCCTCCACAACGTCAAGACGATCGATTTCATGTCCGACGACGCGAAACGCCGGATAGCAAGAGAGACGATTGAGGTCTACGCCCCGTTGGCGCATCGGCTCGGTGCCCAAGACATCAAACATGAGATGGAAGAGATTTGCTTTCAGATCTTGTATCCAGGTCCGTACGCAGAAATCTCGGAGAAGATCAGGCAGCGATCGCCCCTACGAACAGAGGTGATCGACGAGGCCATGTCCGTCGTGAGGGGTCTCCTTGCCGACGCGGGGCTCGAAGGCGAGGTTACTGGCCGCCCTAAGCACCACTACTCGATCTATCGCAAGATGATGAAGGGCCTGAGCTTTGATGAGATTCATGATCTCATTGGGATCCGCGTCATCGTTGCCGATGAGGCCGCCTGCTACGCAGCACTCGGAGTGGTTCACGGAAAGTGGACCCCGCTGCAAGGCCGGTTCAAGGACTACATCGCTATGTCCAAGTTCAACTACTACCAGTCGCTCCACACCACGGTTCTGGGGCCGAAGAAGAAGCCGCTGGAAGTGCAGGTCCGCACATGGGACATGCACGAACGTGCGGAGTACGGGATCGCAGCGCACTGGAGATACAAGGAAGGTGTTGGATCCGAAGACGTGCCTTGGCTAGCTGATCTGCGGTCGCTGCAGGAAGAAGCCACCGACCCTGAAGAGTTCCTCAACGCCATGAAGTTGGACCTTTACGACGACGAGGTCTTCATTTTCACTCCTGCTGGTGACGTCAAAGAGCTCCCAAAGGGAGGTACTCCCGTTGACTTTGCCTACGCTGTCCACACCGAGGTGGGCCATCGCTGCACAGGCGCCCGAGTCAACGGCAGACTTGTGCCGCTCAATACTGAGCTCCAGTCGGGTGATGTTGTCGAGATTCTGACCTCGAAGAAGGAGTCGGGTCCGAGTCGAGACTGGGCGGCGTTTGTGTCAACTTCTCGCGCCCGCAATCGCATCAAACAATGGTTCCAGCGAGAACACCGTGAGGCCGCTCGCGAAGGCGGCCGAGAGCAAGTCGCAGAATTGATACGCAAGGCAGGGTTGGGCCTGAACAAGAGCCAGCGAGAGAAGGCACTTGACGAAGTGGTGGCCGATCTCGATTTCAAAGACATCGCATCGCTTTATCAGGCGGTGGGTGAGGGTGGCATCACAGCGGCGCTTGTAGCCACTCGCGTTGTGCGCATCTTCGAGCCGGAGGAAGAACTTCCTGATCTTGAGCCCGAGACAATTCTGGAGGCCCCGAAGGTCCGGCGCTCCAAGCCGCAGGGAGTTGGCATTGTTGTTGAAGGATTCTCCGATATGTTCGCTCGGGTTGCGCGATGCTGCTCGCCGGTGCCAGGCGATGACGTCATCGGCTTTGTGACAGTGGGCAGAGGAGTTTCGGTTCATCGCTCGGACTGCCTGAATATCGGTACCTTCGACAGTGCTCGATTGGTCGACGTGGGATGGTCCGAGTCGGTGGAAACCCTGTTCTCGGTCTGGATCCACGTCGAGGCCCTTGATCGCAGTTGGTTGCTGCGCGATGTCACCTCAGCGATCTCCGATACGGGAGGCAATATTCTTGCTTCATCGTCGGCGACTGGGCGAGACCTTGTGGCGCTGCTTCGGTACGAGGTTGAGCTCAGCGACGCCTCCCAGATCGACCGGGTGCTCAACGAGCTTCGACGCGTGGACGGCGTCTTCGAAGCGGAGCGAATCCTTCCCAAGCGGGCTTCAGAGTGAGGCCCAGTGTTCACCGCTAGTAAGTCGCTGTGGCTGGCAGAGACCAACAGCTACGTGGTGGCAGCCGACACTGGTGGGCCGTGCATTGTGATTGACGCCCCTCCCGATGTGGGAGGGATTGTTCAGCTCCTCAGCAAGCACGACCTCTATCCCGAGGCTGTGCTGCTCACCCACGGCCACATCGACCATATGGGGGGTTCGGGAGCACTCTTTGAGGCAGTCGGTGCTGCCACCTATATCCATCCCGATGATGACTTCCTGACGCTGAACCCTGAAGCCCAGCTACGGGGAATGATGGGTGGAACCCTACCGGGCAGTTTCGAAGCCCCGGTTGAGCGGGTGGGTTTGTTCCACGGCCAGAAGCTGAATTTCGCAGGGCTGACCTTCGAGGTCCTTCACACTCCTGGCCATACGCCAGGTCACTGTTGCTTTCTGGAATCCCAGGAGGGAGTGCTGTGGAGCGGGGATCAACTGTTCGCCGGTGGAATCGGGCGAACCGACTTGCCGGGTGGATCAACGACTGACCTCTTTGCGTCCATGAAGGCCCAGATTATGGCTCTCGACGATCATATCGAAGTGCGCCCTGGCCACGGGCCACCTACGACAGTTGGGAGAGAGCGGACGAGCAATCCGTTCCGCGATGGCTGGCGATAGCTTGACAGGATCGAGTGATGAGGCGAGAACGACAGAACGGAACATCACACTCGAACGGCTAAGATACGGCCCTCCATCACCGTAGAAACGCCCATGAAACTTGCGCCGCCTAAAGGCACAGATGACATTCTGCCGCCAGAATCCAGAGTGTGGCGTCGCGTACTTGGATCGTGGGATTCTTGGGCAGAACGCTTCGGTTTTGAACTGGGGATGACGCCGCTATTCGAAGCCACCGAGTTGTTCGAGCGGGGAGTAGGGGAGAGCACGGAGGTTGTTCGTAAGCAGATGTACACCTTCGAGGACATGGCTGGGCGATCTCTATCGCTCAGACCAGAGGGTACGGCGTCGTTTGTCCGGGCTTATCTCAACGCAGGGATACGAGGCGTTTGGAAAGCGTCGTACTCAGGGCCCATGTTCCGGTACGAAAAGCCCCAGAAAGGGCGACGCCGGCAGTTCTTTCAGGTAGGCGCAGAGGTGATCGGCACCGATGCTCCAGAGGCCGACGCTGAGATCATCGAGCTTGCTTATCGGTTCTTGCTTGATCTTGGCGTCCCGGAGGTCGTTGTTGAGATCAACTCGCTTGGTGACGCCGAGGATCGTTCGGTCTACGAACAGGAGCTCGGGGCCTGGCTGAACGATCGAATCGACCAGCTTTGTCCTGACAGTGTCGAGACACTCTCAATGAACCCGCTTCGAGTCCTTGATTGCAAGGTGTGTCGAGAAGTCACCAAGGGGGCTCCAACATCGGTTGAGTCGATGAGCCTCGCTGCCAAAGAAGCCTACGAGGCCGTCAAGAGTCGCCTCACACTTCTAGGTGTCCCGTACCGAGAGAACCCGCGCCTTGTTCGAGGACTGGACTATTACACCCGAACTGCTTTCGAATATATTGCTACCGGGCTAGATGCCGCGCAGAACGCTGTAGGCGGCGGGGGTCGGTACGACGGACTTGCTGAGAAGATCGGGGGCCGCGCGGTCCCTGGGGTGGGTGTCGCATTGGGCATCGACCGTATCATCTTGGCGATGGGGGAACCCACATTGCCGCTGGCTGCTCAAGCCTTTGTCGTGGCCGCACCGGAGTTCAGCGATGCAGCAGCGATGGTGGTTTCCCAGCTCAGAACTGAAGGAGCGAAGATCGAAACACTCTTTGGCTCCCGGAGCCTCAACGCTCAGACCAAGGCCGCGGCCAAGACCGAGGTCCCAGTGATTGTCACCGTTGGTGAGGGGTTCGCTCAGGGGCAAGTCACGTACCGAGAACTTCGGTCCGGTGAGGAAACACAAGTAGCCATAGAGGAGATATCGCAGTGTCTGAGGTCCTAAGAACCAAGTACGCAGCTGAGATCGCTGAGACGCCTGCGGGCACAGAAGTAGTGATCGGCGGCTGGGTATCTCGCTCGAGAGACATGGGCGGCGTGATCTTCTTTGACCTCCGTGACCCGTCGGGACTGATCCAAGTTGTCCTAGATCCCGAATCGATACCTGTCGGTGCAGACCTCAAGATGGAGTATTGCGTGAAGGTTACGGGCGTTGTTCAAGCGCGCCCAGAGGGCACACAGAACGCTGACCTAGAGACCGGCCTGGTCGAAGTGGCTGCAGACGCAGTCGAGGTGCTCTCAGAATCTGAAACGCTTCCCTTCATGATTGATGACCGCCTAAACGTAGATGAATTGATCCGCCTCAAGTACCGATACCTCGACTTCAGGCGACCCAGCATGGCTGCCAATCTCAAGGCACGAGCTAAGGCCACAGCCGCCATGCGCAGAACTCTCGATGAGATGTCATTTATGGAAGTGGAGACACCAACGCTCATCGCGTCGACTCCTGAGGGAGCAAGGGACATGCTCGTACCGAGCCGCTTGCAGCAAGGAAGCTTCTACGCCCTCCCACAATCTCCTCAAATTTTCAAGCAGCTCCTCATGATCGGTGGGATAGATCGCTATTTCCAATTCGCCCGTTGCTACCGAGATGAGGACTTCCGCTCTGACCGTCAACTGGAGTTCACGCAGTTAGACATAGAGGGGTCTTTCTGGGATGAAGACGCCGTGATGGAGACCATTGAAGCCGCCATAGCTGCGGCTGTTGGGGCTGTGAAGGACTTCACTCCTAGCCTCCCGTTCGAGAAGATGACGTGGAGCGAGTCCATGGAGCGGTTTGGCTCTGACAAGCCTGATCTCCGCTTCGGGATGGAGATCAGTGATCTCTCGTCGATCTTTTCGGGAACCGAGTTCAAGGGCTTCTCCGGCGCTATTGCCGAAGGGGGGAGCGTCCGAGGCATCAACGTTGGGGCCCGTGACTTCTCCCGTTCTGCGCTCGACAAGCTGATCGACCAGGCCAAGGCCCTTGGCGCCAAGGGGTTGGTGTGGGCGTTCTGTGAAGACGGTGGCTGGCGTTCACCGGTCGCCAAGTTCCTGTCGGATGAGGAGAAGACCGCAGTTCTCGAGCAATGTGGAGCGGTTGAGGGGGATCTATTGCTCATGGTTGCGGGGCCCACAACAAACGCCTTGCAGGTGTTGGGACAGTTGCGCGTGGACCTGGGTCAGCCGGACGGACACGATGACCTCAGGTTCGTCTGGATTACTCGGTTCCCCGTGTTCGACGTCCATGAAGACGGCACTCTTTCGCCTGCGCACCATCCGTTCACACAGCCAGAGAGTATCGATCAGATGATCAACGATCCCGAGCACGCTTTCGCTAGAGCGTACGATTTGGTACTCAACGGCTCCGAATTAGGATCGGGTTCAGTCAGGATTCATGATCCTAAGGTCCAAGAGCAGGTGTTCGACACCCTGGGCATCTCGCCAGAGGAGCGAGAAAGCCGCTTTGGCTGGTTCTTGGAAGCGCTGAGATATGGGACGCCTCCTCACGCTGGTTTCGCCGTCGGGGTGGATCGGCTTCTTGCCATTCTGGTTGGAGCCTCCAGCATTCGCGACGTCATTCCATTCCCCAAGACGCAGCGTGGCCTCGATCCCTTAAGCGGTTCTCCCTCGCTCGTCACCGATACTCAAATGCAGGAACTCGGGCTCGATCTGCGGCCTGAAGTCAGAGCGGCTCTCGCACAAGACGATGACACCGCCGGGGTCTGACCTCTTCTCCGATGATCGGAAGGCACGACGCGAACGCGCCGCGCCGCTACCCGCTCGGGTGCGGCCGACGACGCTCAACGAGGTAGTTGGCCAGAAACATCTATTGGCTGA
>CAXMPE010000135.1:0-3615 GCA_964195245.1 uncultured Verrucomicrobiales bacterium
AACTCGCTGCCGAGGCTCACGCCACAGACCTTCGCCTCCATCACGGGTTCCCACCCGGTCATCTCACTATTCGACTCCGAGCTAGTCAGCGCGCATACTGAGCTCGCCGCCTGGGCAGACTCAATAGTGGTTGCGCCGTGCACCACTAACACGATTTCACGCCTCGCTAACGGCGTTGGCGGCGATGCCGTGTCGACGTTGATACTGGCGTCGACCAAACCGCTCTTCATCGCTCCAGCGATGCACACCGAGATGTGGGAGCAGCCCGCTACCCAGAAGAACATCTCGGTGCTTAAGGCAAACGGAGCTCACATCATCGGCCCAGCAGCGGGGCCTCTTGCCGGAGGAGATGTTGGTTTTGGCCGCATGGTGGAGCCTGACGAGATTCTGGAGGCTATGTCTGATCAACTTTCGCCCATGGCCGGACTGCAAGTTGTGGTGTCTGCCGGTGGCACTCGAGAGGCGATTGATCCAGTCCGCTATATCGGCAACCGTTCCTCTGGGAAGATGGGTTACGCCGTGGCAGAGGCTGCAGCGAGGCGAGGTGCCGATGTCATCTTGGTCTCTTCTGCGTCACTTGAGACACCTGTTGGAGTCACGTTGGTTCCCGTCGAGTCCGCAGACGAGATGGCTGAGGCAGTTTGGGACGCAGCTGAGCGAGCAGACGTTGTGGTGATGGCAGCGGCGGTTGCCGATTATAAGCCAGCGGAAGTGTCCGCCGAGAAACTGCGTCGGAAAGCCGGTCCACCCGAGATCACGCTTTCACCGACCCCTGACATCCTGGGCGGGGTAATGGCTCAAAAGACGGGAGCGTTCGTTGTCGGATTCGCCGCCGAGGTGGGATCTCTGACACACGCTGCAGAGAAAGCCAGCGACAAGGGCGTCGATCTGTTGGTCGGCAATGACATCGCTAAGGCCGGCAGCGGGTTCGGAACAGATACCAACGAAGTCGTTTTCATTAGCAAGGACGGAGCCCAGCAAACACTGCCCCTGATGGCTAAGTCGGCCGTAGCCGACAGGCTCATGGACAGCATCATGTCGGGCCTAGAATCCCTACATGGCTGAATGGGCGTTTACATCTGAGAGCGTAACTGAGGGTCACCCAGACAAGGTTGCGGACCAAATATCTGATGCCGTTGTGGATGCGATGCTGAAGTTAGCCCGGGAAGCGAGGGTTGCATGCGAGACCCTCGTCACGACGCAAAAGGTGATTCTGGCTGGTGAGATCAGGAGCGATGCCCTCCTCTCAGGAGCGGAGTACGATCGATTGGTCCGCGAGGTTGTAGCTGACATTGGGTACACGGACCCCTCTGGAGGATTCACTGCAGACGGGCTAGACCTGCAAGTACTCCTTCACTCGCAAAGTCCTGACATCGGCCATGGCGTCGACGGTGGTGACGGTCGCTCGGCGTGGCGAAGCGACTTTGAGTCCCTCGGAGCGGGCGATCAGGGGTTGATGTTCGGCTACGCCAGCAAGGAGACAGACAACCTTATGCCCTTGCCGTTGGATGCGGCCCATCGACTCTCCAGAGGTCTCAGCCAGTTGAGAAAGTCAGGCACCCTTCCCTACCTCCGTCCTGACGGTAAGACCCAAGTGATGGCGCGATATGTAGATGGCGCGCCGAGGGCCATCGAGCAGGTGCTTGTTTCGACTCAGCACACTCCTGACGTTTCTAAGGATCAGATTGCCGCTGACCTAAGACTGCACCTGCCCGCGTTCCTAGAGGAGGGGATTGTCGACAACGCCACCTGGGTGATTAATCCTACGGGACGGTTTGTCGTCGGCGGTCCTGATGGGGACTCGGGCCTTACGGGGCGCAAGATCATCGTGGATACCTACGGTGGAGCCGCGCGCCACGGGGGCGGAGCGTTCAGCGGTAAGGATTCCACCAAAGTGGACCGGTCAGCGGCGTACGCGTGTCGATACGTCGCCAAACAGGTGGTGGCAGCTGGACTGGCCGACCGATGCGAGATCCAAGTGGCGTACGCGATCGGAGTGGCGAGCCCCTTCTCTATCTACCTGAACATGTTCGGTACTGGCAAAGTAGGCAGAAAGAAGCTCGAGGACCTCATCCGTGAAATGTACGATCTTCGGCCCGCAGCGATTATCCATCGATTTGGGCTCGACCAACCGATCTTCCAAGCCACAGCATCGTATGGACACTTTGGTCGCGATGAGTTCAGCTGGGAGCGCACAGACTCTGCGGCGGAGTTGGCCGCGGCCGCAGCGGAGCTGTGACACTACAGGTTCTCCCCGATCTCAGAACGGTTAGTCTCGACGAGGGGTTCTCCTACGGAGGAGAGCAGCATCCTGCAGCCGTAGTGGGTTCAATCGTGCGGGTCCCTTTGGCGGGTCGGATCGTACGAGGGTGGGTTCTAGACAGAGATGATGGGCCAGAAGACGGTCTCAAGTCCGTGCGTGCAGTATCTGGGGATCTACCGGTGTTCGACGCCCAAACGCTTCCAACGCTGCAGTGGGTGGCGCAACACTATGTTGCTCCGTTGGCCTCCATCATTCGCAACGCAAGTCCGCCGAACCTTCCCCGCAACGTTGCAGTGAAGTGGGATGAGCCCTCTTGGGATGGGCCTAGCGGAGAAGCTCGGCGCCATGTCATGGCTGCGGACCCCTGGCCAGAAGTTCTTGAAGCTGTTGCAGAGGAACAGGAGCGCGGGGGCAGCGTTCTCTTGATCGTTCCCACCATGGAAGAGGTGGTCTTGGCTGCGGAACGTCTGGCTGGAGTTCCCAACCTTCAAGTGCTCGATGCCGATACTTCCGATCACTCCGTGACAACGATTTGGAGCAGGACAAGAGCGACAGGAGGGTCTGTAATTGTGGGTACAGCGCGCTGCGCCCTTTGGCCGGTACGGCATCTGGGCCTCGCGGTCTTGATCGAAGAGGGACGTAGGAGCCACAAAGCCCGTCAGTCGCCGACCCTTCATACGAGAACGCTCTTGGAAGCAAGAGCAAAGATGGAGGGGTTGGCTCTTCTCACCACCGGGACGGTGCCCAGTACAGAAACTGTCGCTTCGGGCTCGATGCTCGTCCCCGCTCCCCAGAGGCCTTGGGGAATCGTTGAGGTCGCAGACCGATCCTTGGAGCCGCCGGGTCGGGGAGTGCTAGGTGATCGGATGAAGGCTGGGCTCCACTGGGCGGTGCGAGAAACCAAGACGGTCGCGGTCTTCACTCACCGGCGAGGGTTTGCTCCGGCGTTCAGATGTGTGGCGTGTGGGGAGCTTCGCGTGTGCCCTGCGTGTGGCAGTCGCGCGAGGACAACTGACGAGTGCGAACGCTGTACGGCTCAGCTCGCTGGGTGCAGTTCGTGCGGCGGAGGCCGTTTTGAACCAATGGGTCTTGGCATCGGTCGGCTCGTAGCCGCGTTGCAACGGATCTGGGGGAGTGACGTTGGGGTCATAGGAGAAGGGCGACTAATTACCGCTGTCACCGAAGCGGACCTACCGCGGATAGGGGAGGTGGATCTGGCTGTCATCGTCGATGCTGATGCCATGATTTTCGGTACGAACTATCGAGCTGCCGAGGACGCGCTAAGGACCATGGCTCGTGTCGCGGTCCTGGCACGGGAGCGCATCCTCATTCAAGCGTTGTCCCCTTCAGCT
>CAXMPE010000136.1:0-3634 GCA_964195245.1 uncultured Verrucomicrobiales bacterium
CGGCGAAGTACCCAGCGAGTGTCGCCAGCTTCAGGTTCCGGACTTCAGAGCGGATCAGGCGTCGGCTGAGGCTCAACGTGTCGAGAAACTGCTTGGAGAAACGCTGATAGCCCAACCGTTCGCAGGCAGCGTTGAGGAAGCTCAGATCAAACCGCACGTTGTGGCCCACCACAATGGCGTCGCCACAGAACTCAAGGAACGCCGGAAGAACCGCTTCGATTGGCGGCGCCTCAATCACCATGGACTGTGTGATGCCGGTGAGCACCGTGATCATGGGAGGAATGCCCCGCCGAGGGTTGACCAGAGACTGGAACTCTCCCAAGACTTCGCCGCCGAGCATCTTGACGGCGCCGATCTCGGTGATCTCCTCAAAGTTTGCTGACCCACCCGTTGTCTCAAGATCCAAGATGACGAACGGTACGAGATGCAGGGGAGTGCCCATATCGTCAAAGCTGGTTTGTACGCCCAGGGTCATGGCAGTGACTATATCGAACAAACGTTCGCCTCGCCACTCAACGAGTCACCGCGCAGACGCCTAGTAGCATTTTCGGGATGGACATGACAGCCCTCGCCGTTTTCGCGTTCGCCACCTCCATAGCTCCAGGCCCCAACACGCTGATGCTGTGGGGATCGGGGATGAACTTCGGTCTGCGGAGGTCGACTGCGCACCTCTTAGGAGTCAACCTTGGTTTTGGCTCGGTCATGTTCGCGGTCAGTGTCGGGTTGGGCGCAGTGTTTGAACGGTATTCTCCGGTTGAGGACGCCCTCAAGATCCTTGGTTCTATCTACCTCTTGTATCTCGCTTACCGAATAGCGAGAAGCGCCGATGGGGCCGAAATGGGCCGCATCACCAAGCCGTTGAGTTTCCGCGAAGCCCTGGCGTTCCAGTATGTGAACCCAAAAGTGTGGGTCATGTCGATAAGCGCCGTAGGCGCCTTTCTACCCTCAGGGATGTCCGTATTCTCGGCCTCGGCTACGTTGACTGCCGTCTTCGTTTTCATACACGCGCCGAGCGTCACGGTGTGGGCCGCTGCTGGCACGGCCATCGGCAAGGTTCTCACAAACGATCGAAGGCGGGCGATTGTCAACACGTTGCTAGGGGTCCTTCTGGTGGGAACGGTGTTCCTGCTCTGGGTCTAAGCCCGCTGACGGACCGCCTCGAAGAGGACGATTCCTGCTGCCATTGCAGCATTGAGTGAATCGGCAGATCCGGCCATGGGGATCATCAGCTTTTGGTGGGCCCCTTCCATCCAGAGAGCTGAGGCTCCATCGTGTTCTGCTCCAACAACGAGAGCGACACTGATGGTGAGGTCGACATCAAAGTGCGCGTGGGATGCGTCGGGAGTAGTCACGAGCGGAGTGATGGCGTTCTGGGTGACGAAGCTGAGAGTTTCGGCAAGGGTGGCCTCAGCCACGGGGACCGTGAACAGACAACCCAATGAAGCTCGTACCACGTTGGGATTGGTGGCATCAGTTGTTGGATCGCACAAAATGACAGCATCAACTCCTGCGGCGTCAGCAGTGCGGAGCATCGCCCCGAGATTGCCTGGTTTCTCGATGGCCTCAGCGATGAGGATAAGCGGTGCGGCGGAGAGTTCAAGATCCTCAAGACCTACCACTGGGGAAGGTACAACAGCCACAATGCCATCGGCGTTCTCTCGGATCGCGATCTTGTGGAAGAGCTCGGGGGAAACGTCAAAGACGGGAGCCCCTTTCGCCTCTGCGGCATCAATGAGATTTTGTCCTGCGGGAGAGATCAGTCGTTCCATCGTGTAGATCTCGATCAAACCACCAGGAGCTCTCGCTGCTCGCTGGAGCTCCTCAATACCCTCGACGATGGTCACACCTTCGTCGAGACGGTTACGGCGCTTCCGGAGTTTCGCCACGCGCTTGATCCGAGGGTTCTGAGGGGAAGAGAGATATTCGGCCATTGAAAGGAGGTTAGTGGTTACCAGCCGGGATTCAGCAGGAGCGTCTGGGACGCCAACCCAACTGGACCATCGATGTCGAACAGGCGAGCCTCGGTCGCGCCGATCCCGTTCGGATGGGCGTGGGTCACAGATTCCATGGCGAACCAGTCGCCCCTCGGTTCCCGATGGAAAGCCAGCGAGAGGTCGGGGTTCAGTGCTGTCACTTCAGTGAATGGCTGATTGGGAGATATCCCGTTGCTGCAGTCCGAGAGCGGCGAAATGCTTTGAAAACCACTCGGTTCTTCATCCTCGAGAATTGGGACAGTCGTCCGCATCCAAATCGTTGTCGGACCCGACGGTTCGCCGTTTGACCCAGGGGCGTACTTGACGTCTAGCGCATCACCGAAGAAGGTGTAGCCCTTGGGGTCCTCCTTCAGCTTCACCGGAAACCTCCCGGCGACAGCTTCTGCTATCTGGGGGGATGGCACGCTAGCGGTTTTGATCTCTGGGCGATCTGGCGCTTTTCTCAACAGGATTGCATCAGCGATCGAGTGCAGTTTTCCGTCCACGGTCAATCGGATCCCTACCTTGGCTACAGATCGACCCATCCGCAGAATCTCTGACTCTATCTTGAAGCCGGTTACTGGGATTGGCCTTTGAATGTCATGATTGATTCGAGCCAACTGCATGTCGGGAGCCGCCAGCTCTGCGGCTCGGACAACCAGCGCGGTGGGTGGACCACCGTGACAGGCATCAGGCGACCACGGGCCCCGCGAATATGGTGTTCCGATGAAGTTCTCACCGTCGTTGGTGACGAAGAACGCGTCTGCATCAGGAAGGGTCATGTGAGGAGATTACCGATCCCTAGTCCAATACCTCAGCGCCGGACCACTTCCCCCAATGCACGGCTTGACCAATGCGAGCACGCTTGAGAGAACCTGACGGGCGGTCCTTCAGCGGGTGGCCCACCGTCACCAGACCGACGGGTGACACGTCCTCAGGTATCCCTAGCTCGTCTTTCACTCCATCGAGAGCATGGATTCCCAAGAACCCCGCGGCGAGACCTTCGTTGACGACTGCGAGGAGGATGTTCTGCATGGACGCTCCGGCGTCGACCCACCAGTACGGGACATCCCAGTCCTGATCGTCCGTTCCGGTCTTGTCACCCTCCGAATACCTATCGCGGTAGGCCTGCTCAGACACACAAATAAGGATGTGGACTGGCGCTCGACTGATCCAAGGATCGAAACCATCCGCAACGTAGAACGCTTCACCGGCGAGGTCCGCGAGGCGTTTTCTCTGCTCGGTCTCGGTAACAACGACGAAGGATTGGCCTTGGGTGTTACCTGCCGAGGGGGCTCGACGGCCGGCTTCGACGATCCTGTTGATGCTCTTGCGGTCTACGGGGTCGGCGCTGAAGTTCCGCACCATTCTGCGCTGGTCAAGTACATCGTTGAATTCCATGGATCGATCTTACCGGTGACCATTGAGACTGTGGAGTGGTTAGATGCTTTCATGGATTCCTCCGAGATCCGTCACAAGGCGGCAACCGTTGCAATAGTCGAGTTGTGGAGTCGCCGGCCCGAAACGCAAGGCTCGGTGACGACCGTCGAGCGGTTTGATGAGCTGGCTCGAGCAGTGAAGGCCGAGCTCTCCGACAGGGTTCCGTCACCGAGCCACTTGAGCTTGGCTACCTTTGAGAGGCTGTTTGAAGAGGCGGGGGT
>CAXMPE010000137.1:0-3865 GCA_964195245.1 uncultured Verrucomicrobiales bacterium
GTTGTGGCCGTAACTAATACCAAAGGCTTGATCCTCGGACACAGCCAGGCCTTCTGGGAACTCACGGGAAAACGAACCGAACGAGACAATCCTGCTCGGAAGGATCGTCAGTTGGTCGCCGGCGTGCTCTCCCACGATGCCAACACCGGTGATCTGCTGCCATAACGAGTCCGTCAGGTCATCCCACATCACCATGTCGGATCTACGCAACAAACCCGAGACACCCAGACGGAGTGTCTCGCCTCCGAGTCGCCTGTCGAACACCAGCCCGGTGTTACAAAGCGGGCAATAGGTGACCGAAACCGGCACACCGTCAACCGTATCGTTGACAATCTCGTGGCGAGTCATAATCGATAAGGGATAGAACTTCACTTCGTCGCCCAAGACCAGCAGAACGCCAGGTTCGTTCTCAGCCAACCACTGGCTGTCAGCCACCGATGAGTAGCTTGGTTCATCGAGAGGCGCGATCCTATCTCGGGGATCTGGCACGTTGATCCCGACGAAAATCGAAGAGAGATCGACGGTTCGCTTGCCCCAGTCTGTTGTCCAATCAGCAGTAAGGAAGGAGAGTCCGTTCGGCAGCGACTCTTGGTCAATAGGGTCAAGGATCACCTCGGCTACTACACCGTCGCCGTTGCTTTCCTCATCCCCCGACGGAGCCACCACCGTGCCGAAGGTTGTTGGATCGGGCGAAGCCGTTGGATCGGGCGAAGGCGTTGGATCGGGCGAAGCCGTTGGATCGGGCGAAGCCGTAGTTTCCGCGACGGTGACGGTCGGAGCAACAGCAGCAGAGCAGGCAGAAGCGACGAGTAGAAGCGCAATGAGTAGCGACCGGTATTTCATGACTGTTGCAACCCTCACTGTCTTCAAGACATTCCGCCACTAGCGTTACGCCATGACAAACCGCCTCGCCGATGCCACAAGTCCCTACCTCCTCCAACACGCCGACAACCCGGTGGATTGGTATGAGTGGGGTGACGAAGCCTTCACCGCGGCAGCAGAGCGCGACGTTCCGATCTTCCTGTCGATCGGATACTCCGCTTGCCATTGGTGCCATGTGATGGCCCACGAGTCATTCGAAGACGAAGCAATAGCCAACCGGATGAACGAACTCTTCGTCAACATCAAGGTGGATCGAGAAGAGCGTCCAGACGTCGACTCCATCTACATGACAGCCGTCCAGGCTATGACCGGGCGAGGTGGCTGGCCGATGTCGGTCTGGATGACTCCTCAGGGGATCCCTCTTGTTGCTGGCACGTACTTTCCTAAGGAACCTCGACACGGCATGCGATCGTTCCCTGACATCAACGAAGCCATAGCCGATGCTTGGCACACAGACCGGGCGGGTATCGGCGGACAGGGAGAGGCACTCCTAGAAGCGATGGGGGCGCTGCTGCCAGTGGCCGAGCAATCAGTAGGTGAGTCAGATCTCCGGGCTGCGTACGAGACGATCGCTTCTAGCTTCGACAGCGCACACGGCGGTTTTGGAGGGGCGCCGAAGTTCCCCCAACAGCCCGTTCTTGACTTCCTGCTCACTGTTCAAGACGAGCCGTGGGCGCCTCTGGCGAGGCCAATGCTCCACCAAACTCTGACAGCCATGGCTGCGGGCGGAATCTACGACCATCTAGGCGGCGGATTCGCCCGGTACTCGGTAGATGGCAAGTGGCTGATTCCCCACTTCGAAAAGATGCTGTATGACAACGCTCAACTCGTCCGCCTCTACCTGCGGGCGGGTCAAAGCGGAGGGCCCGAGTACTTCACCAGCGTCGCCGAGGCGACCATTGAGTACGTCCTGCGAGACCTCAGACTCGAAGGCGGAGGATTCGCATCTGCCGAGGATGCCGACTCCGAGGGAGAGGAAGGGAAGTTCTACGTCTGGACCGACAGCGAGTTCCGATCGATCGTTGGGCCGCAGGACGCTGAAGCCGCAGCGCTCATCTGGGGAGTCTCAGCCGGAGGCAACTTCGAGGGAGCCAACAACCTACACGCCGCGCAGCCTCCTTCAGAAGTGTCCAGACTCCTCGGTATCTCGATTGAAGACGTCCGAGCGAGCGTGAACCGGGCCCGATCGAAGTTGCTGGCAGTTCGTGCAACCAGAGTCCGACCTGGACTCGACAACAAGGTTGTCACCGCCTGGAACGGCCTCATGCTCCGAGCACTCGCTGAGGCTGGAGCTGTCCTTTCCAACGACCGGTACTTGGAGGTAGCCCGTGCCAATGCTCGGTTCGTGCTCGAAAACGTGCGAACCCCGTCTGGTGCGCTTGCTAGGTCTTGGGCGCGAGGGCAAGCCACAACCACAGCGTTTCTCGAGGATTACGCCGGTTACGCGATGGGCCTATTTCGGCTGTATCAGGCCACAGGAGAATTCGAGTGGTACCAGTCAGCCGAAGAACTCACACGCGCAATCCCACGAAGGTTCCTGTTCGAGGAGAGGTTCTACTCGAATGACCATGACGAACTGGTTGTCCGTCCCCAAGATCAAATGGACAATCCTCAGCCATCGGGCTCTTCGCTCGCAGCCGAGGCCCTCCTTACGTTGGCCCTCTACACGGGGGAGTCAGAGCTGTTCGACCACGCCGACACAGCCATCCGTGGGGCCAAAGACCTAGTACGGCGGGCACCCTCGGCGGTGGGCCACATGCTCACCGTATGTGCTTCGCTCATCGATGCCAAAGAAGTCGCAATCGTCGGGCCCGAGGCGCACAACCTCGCGCGGGCGGTGTGGGAAAGTTTCCGCCCCGACGTCGTCCTCGCAGTCTCCCAAGATGCATCCGAACCAATCCCCCTTCTGCACGGGCGACAAGGGGACGGCACCCTCGGGTATGTCTGCGAGAACTTCATCTGTGAGCGCCCGGTCTCGACCAGAGCTGACCTAGAGCAGCTCCTTTAAGGGCCCTAACTAGCGACTAACGGATCGGACGGTGACCGCATCTAGCAGCGACCGATCCACATCAACTCCGATACCAGGAGCCGTGGGAACGGCGATAGCTCCATCTTGCAGCTTCCACTTGGGAGCTACAACGTCTTGAGTGAAGTACCAGTCGGTGGTCGCCAAATCGAAGTAGCGAACTCCGGGAAGTGAAGCCAGGGCGAGCATATGGCCTCGACCCACTCCCGAATCGAGGAGGCCTGCCGCCTTTAGTTGAAGACCTGCTTCGACCGCCAGATCATGCACGCGAAGCGAGTCCTGCACGCCGAGCCGACCCGGCTTCAGCGTGAGGATGTCGGCAGCCTCCCCCTCAATCGCCATTTCTGCTGAAGAAACCGACTCAACCGACTCGTCCAGGCAGATCGGCGTCGAGAGGCGGGATCTCAGCTCGGCTGATCCTGCGAGATCGAACTTGCCCATAGGCTGTTCCAGATACTCGAGTTTCAACGAATCGACTGCATCGAAGAGGGGATCAGAAGGGTCGGTGTAAGAGCCGTTCGCGTCCACTCCTATACGAAGGTCGGGAAAGAGGGAGCGAATAGCCCCAACAGGCTCAGTGTCCCAGCCTGGTTTGATCTTCAGCTTCACGCCGCCGTATCCCGCGTCCAAGGCCTCTGCAACAGCGGCCTCCAACAGACCCAGGTTTGGGTATATTCCAATAGCTGGAGCGGCGGGGATCTTGTCACGAGTCCCTCCGAACATCTCGGCCAGCGGATGCCCCAGGGCCCGGGCTCGCTGATCAATGATTGCTTCTTCAAGAGCGGCTATCGCGGTTGCTGGAAGCTCACTCTCATTGCCTTCCTCAAACTCGGTCAGTCCAAACCACACATCGTCTGAGTTCTCTACCGTGACCCCAGGCCACGGGGCCGCTTCGCCCCATCCCACCAAGCCGTCAGCCTCAACACCGACCAACGTCACCCGCCGATCCTTCACCTT
>CAXMPE010000138.1:0-4322 GCA_964195245.1 uncultured Verrucomicrobiales bacterium
ACGATCGGGATGTCCAGCGTCACAGTCCGAGAGAAGGAGGTGGAAGTGGCTACTGCTCGCGGCAACCCCTGGGAATGGCGTGGCACCAGCAACACATCGTCGAAAGACAACGCCTCGTCAATAATCTTGTCGTCTGCCATCGCGCCCTCCAAGTTCAAGAGATATTAGAGCGAGAGTTAGAGCTAACCCCCGAAGCCCGACCTGAACCTAGACCTAGGACCTAGACCAAACCAAGACACCTCTAATCTCGAAATGCCAAGGGGTGGTTCAGGTTCAGGTCTAGGTCCAGGTTGCGCTTGGGTTTACGCCCTTATTCCCTGAAAAAGCATCGTGACAATTGTTTCTGTGACTTCTTCCATGCGGGCAGTGGGATCTTGGGCGTCGATCAGTACTTGGGCGCCTGACATGATCAGATCCTGAACGAAGCGGCCCATGAGGTCCAGCGGCATCCCGCTCAACTCTCCCGCCTGCACGCCGGTGCGGAGCAATGAGATGAACTCGTGAATCAGTTCAAGGTGGGCGACTTCGATGCGACGCTTCGCGTCATCGTTGAGGGCCGCTACGTCTCTATGCAGCAGCAAGCCGAGGATCGGGTCGGTTGCCACGAATCGAATGAGTTCTCTCGCCAGCGCCGCAAGCCGATCAGCTACCAGCCCATCAGGCGGGAGCTGAGAAAGCATCTCAGAAAGGACCGCCGGGAGTTCCTCTTCAACCAAGCTTGCTAAGAGGTCATCCTTGTCCGAAAAGTACTCGTAAATCGTTGTCCGTCCAACGCCCGCTTCGGAGGCAAGGTCGCTAAAGGTCGTGGGTCCGTAGCCGAGTTCGGAGAAAAGAACCTGCGCTGCGTCGAGTAGGCGCTTTCGGATGACCATCTTGTGTTCCTGGACTGATCCAGCCTGAATGCGGGGCATGTGATACACCTTACCGGTCGAAGTTTCATTTGCTAATGGCTCCTGATTGCAACCAACTTCAGCCCGCTACAATCCCGTTACGTTCCCAAGCAAGGATCGTATTTTCGAATGACTGCAACTGTTGTTCTCGGAGCCCAATGGGGCGACGAAGGCAAAGGCCGCGTTACCGACTACTTCGCAGAGGGTGCCGAGTTCGTTGTCCGCTATCAAGGTGGCAACAACGCTGGCCACACGATCATTATCGGCGAGGAGAAGTTCGCTCTGTCTCTCGTCCCCTCCGGAGTAATGAATCAGAACGCTGTGCCGATCATCGGTTGTGGAGCAGTTGTCGACCCGGCTGTTCTGCTCGACGAGATGGAAATGCTTCGGTCGCGAGGGGTGGACCCGTCCAAGCTGCTCATCGATTCATCAGCCCACATGATCATGCCCTACCACCGTGTTCTCGATGAGGTCCTGGAAATGCGGCGTGGAGACGCCATCCTGGGAACCACAAAAAAGGGGATTGGCCCCGCCTACCAAGACAAAGTTGAACGTGCTGGTCTCCGCATGCAGGACCTCCTCGACGCGGACTACTTCAGAGAGCTTCTCACGAACCGGGTCGCTGAGAAGAACCACGTCTTCACCTCGGCCTATGGACTGGAGCCCTTCGACGCCGAAGCCATGGCAGACCACTATCTCGAAATGGCCGAAACTCTCCGACCCCATATCGCGGACACCACCATTGTGCTGCACGAGGCCGCCAAGGCAGGACAGAACATCTTGTTTGAAGGAGCGCAGGGAACGCTCCTCGACATCAACCACGGCACCTACCCGTTTGTGACCTCCTCGAGCCCTACCGCTGGTGGAGTCACAACGGGCACTGGGTTGGGGCCCAAGGCAATCGACGAAATCGTCGGCGTCTCAAAGGCTTATATCACCCGAGTCGGATCTGGCGTCTTCCCCACAGAACTCTTCGACGAGGACGGAGAGACCATGGTCGATCTTGGGCGTGAATACGGCGTGGTGACCGGCCGCCGCCGACGTCCGGGATGGCTCGACCTCGTTTCGCTCAGATACGCAGCACGAATCAACAGCCTTACAGGCGTGTTCCTCACCAAACTCGACATTCTCTCGGCTTTTGATGAGATCAAGCTTGCCAACGGGTACCTGCTCGATGGAGAGATCGTCACGGAACTGCCGAGGAATCAGAGGGATCTCGCCAGAGTCTCGCCGATCTATGAGACCTTCCCCGGCTGGAAGTCTGACGTTACCGATGCTCGCCATTGGGATGACCTACCGGCGGAAGCTCAGGCCTACATCGAGTACATCGAGGATGCCATCGACACACCTATCCGATGGATATCTGTCGGGCCCGAGCGCCAACAACTTCTCGAGCGATGAACCTCCGCACATGAAGGTCCTGCTCATCGGATCAGGCGCTCGGGAGCACGCCATCGGCTGGAAGCTCCTCCAAAGTCCCAACTGCTCCGACTTGGTGTCGCTGCCTGGCAACCCAGGGTTGGCAGAGATCGGGGGAGTCATCGACGGGGTTTCGCCGACCGACGTAGGAGCAGTTGCAGCCCTCGCTGAGCAACTTGGCTTTGACTTTGTGGTTATCGGCCCCGAAGGCCCCCTTGCCGCTGGACTAGCCGACGCCTTGATCGCTCGATCAATCCCTGTCTTTGGCCCGACTCGATCCGCTGCTCGGTTGGAATCGTCCAAGTCTTTCGCCAAAGAGATCATGCAACGAGCCAAGGTACCAACCGGCGCGTATGCAGCGTTCGCCTCAACAGAGGAAGCCAAGAGCTATCTGGCGACTTCGGGAGCACCGTATGTCGTCAAGGCCGACGGCCTCGCTGCAGGAAAAGGAGTTCTGGTCACCACAGATCTTGAGAAGGCCCGTGCGTGGGTCGACGAGTGCCTCGATGGAACCTTCGGAGGCGAGGGCGCGTCGGTCGTCATCGAGGAATTCCTAGACGGACCCGAGTTGTCCGTATTTGCGGTGTGTGATGGAACAAACGCCATCGCCCTACAGCCTGCCCGCGACTACAAACGCCTATCGGATCACGACAAGGGACCCAACACGGGGGGAATGGGATCGTATTCCCCCGTTGCCGACCTTCCAGAAGACCTCACCGAACAAGTCATGCAGCAGGTGGTCTATCCCACGCTGCGAGTAATGGCCAGCGACGGCAACCCCTTCGTCGGCTTCCTCTACGTGGGTCTCGCCCTGACAGATGCTGGGCCCAAGGTGATCGAGTTCAACACACGGCTCGGAGACCCAGAAACACAGGTGGTGCTGCCACTCCTCAAGGACGATCTGCTCGAGATCCTGCACACAGCTGCCACTTCGGAACTCTCCGGCGAACTTTTGCACTGGTCAGATAGCGCAGCTGTCAACGTGGTGCTTGCAGCTTCGGGGTATCCCACGTCACCACGCAAGGGCAACAGTATCTCAGGGCTTGATGAAGTAGATGACGATGTTCTCATCTTCCACGCGGGTACGGCCAAGACAAAGAAGCTAGTGACAAACGGCGGCCGAGTCCTGAGCCTCGTGGGTCTCGGTCCAAACGTCCCCGCAGCCCGCTCAGCAGCCTACAGAGCAGTAGATAAGGTACATTTCAAGGGAATTCAACACCGAACCGACATCGCAGGAGATCACTAATGGCCAAGGTTGCCATCATCATGGGCTCAGGCTCCGACCGTCCCGTTATGGAAAAAGCAGCCACGATGCTTAAGCGTTTCGGTGTCGACTCAGACGTACGGGTCATCTCCGCCCACAAGAGCGTCGAAGAGACCCTGGCCTTCGGCAGAGGCGCTCGGGCCGACGGCTTCGATGTCATCATCGCTGGTGCAGGAAAGGCAGCAGCCCTTCCTGGCATGCTCGCCGCACTCACCCTGGTCCCCGTCATCGGAGTCCCGATCTCGGCAACGCTCGATGGAATGGACGCTCTTCTGTCCATTGTTCAGATGCCGACCGGTATCCCAGTTGCCACCGTTGCGATAGACGCAGCCAACAACGCAGCCCTACTGGCGGTCCAGATGATCGCCATGACCGACGAGGACCTGCGAGGGAAGTTGGTCGATTACCGAGAAGAGCTAAGGAAGAACACTCTCTCGGGCTAGGGCCCGAACTAAGACTAGGACTAGCACTAGGACCAGCGCCAACCCCTCGTCCAGGCTGTTTCTTTGGGCTATTAGGGCTTCGGGGTTGGTCTTAGTTCTAGTTTTCGTCCTAGTTGGGGTTCAGGTGGTTTGCTAGATTCCCCTTGGGCTTGACCACCACCTCGGCCATCCCCAACCACCCAGCCATCTCTTCCAGTGACTGGCGCAACGCTGGACCGACGACCTCAGGATCCTCGCCCTCTTCAAACCATGACGCTTGGGCGATCAGGACGCCGGCTTTTCGGTCGGCTTTGAGATCTACCCGAG
>CAXMPE010000139.1:0-4571 GCA_964195245.1 uncultured Verrucomicrobiales bacterium
CCGCTGCGAAACGTAGGCTCGGTAGGATCCCAGAAGGACGAACGGAGGAACGAGCGCTAGCCAGGCACTCTCTAAGTTGCTCCAAAGCATCTGCACCGCAATCAGTCCAAGTCCAGTATTCATCGCCGTTGCGAGCATGAAGGCAACCGTCGCGTCCCTTGCCTCCCCGAACGAGAGGCGTCCGCCGGCCAGCCAAATGGTGGCGCTATTGAGCACGCTACCGACGAACACAGCAGCCCCGGTTGCGGCGAGCGCTGCGATCCAACCGCTAAAGCTCAGCGGATCATCAGCAACAACAAGTTGGTGGAAGATCTCGATTGAAAGAGAAGTAGTGAAGATCTGCTGGGCAAAGCCGAAGGTCGAAGTTAGCGAAATCTTTCGGCGCAGCAAGACGACAATGGCGAGGCCCGCGACCTGGCTGAGTATCAACTCAGTGGGGGTGACAAAGAACAATCCAATAACGATCGGAATCTGAGCCATTGTCAGCGAGTGTGTGACACGGCGGAATCGGAGGTGCGTCACCATGAACTCCGCCACAACGACTAACACAATCAGCCATTGCCAAGCTGGCGCAGCTGGTGCGGACAGCCCAGACATAGAAACTACGCCGAACGCTTGGACAGCTGCCACCACGACTATGAACAGGGTTAGAAGCCAAACGGATACGGTGTGCTTTTGCGCACCAGAAGCCTGCGTTCGGTTGTCGTTGGGTTGGTTCATAGTGGCTGACGTTCTTTTGTCGATGTTTAGCTGCAATTGTCATCGTCAGGGAATACGGGCCACTTGACCGATCTTGTCCTACGGCTCCAGATGGATTGCTGCGCATTAGATCTGGGTAAGAGCGTCCAAACCAATCTTGATGAAGAAGTCAGAGACTAGACCAGAGAGCTGGCCGATCCTGCCGGTAACCATGATGACTCCAAACGCCACCACAAGCGCCCCGGACGCCAGGTTGATCGTCCGCAAGTGTTTCCTCATTCGCTTAAACAATTTTGAGACCCCGAGTCCCGCCAAAACGAACCAGACACCGATACCCAAGGAGAAGGCGGCGAGCATCGCCATGCCCTGAACTACAGACCCTTGAGCGGAAGCCAGAGCGAGGATTACGCCGAGAATCGGGCCAATGCACGGAGTCCAACCGAAGCCGAACGCTAATCCCATTACCGGAGGGGCGAATACACCAAGCTTTTCAGTTCGTACGTTCACCCGCCGCTCACGCATTGCGCCCGCTAGCAAGGGAGAGTTGGACAGAGCCCCCCACAGAACCAACAGACCGAACCCAATGACGAACCAGCCAGCAATCTTGGTGAGGGCAGACAAGTTCTGGAGCAGGACCGATCCCAAGGCAGTCGCTGCAGCGCCGAGGGAGACAAACACGACGGTGAACCCGAATACGAAGAGGAGTGTTGCTCTCAGCATCTGGCGAGGCGACGCTTCGCCAGACTCAATCTCGGAAACGCTGAACCCAGACATGATGCTGAGATAGCCTGGCAGCAACGGCAGCACGCAGGGTGAGAAGAAAGCGACCATGCCGCCGAGGAAAGAGATCACCAGCCCAAGTAGAAGCGACGAGTCTTGGAGTAGTTCAGCGAAATCCATACATCACACAACCTGTCGTCCTACGTTTGTGTTCCCGATTAGCTTATAGCGAACTGATGACTTCATCCTCCCTTACGACCCGACGCTCTGCGTCCAGCCTGATCTCTCTATGGGTGCTCGCTGTCCTCCATGGCTTCTCTCTAGCGTCGGGCAACGGGATTGCCGCCCAGGTCGCTCAGACGTTTCACGTCGAATTCGCTCAGGCTGCGTCGGCCGTTAGTTTCGGCTTCTGGCCTGCTCTCCTCATCCTTCCCATCGCTGCCACAGGAGATCGAGGTGGGCGCAAACGGCCACTTATCGCGCTTAGCTCATTGGCTGCACTGGCTGCGGGAGCAGGGGCCTTCGCTCCAAGGCTCGCCCTTCTCCACCTGTCGATCCAATCCGCCCAAGTCCTCGGAGGAGCGGCGGCAGTTCTGCTGCTCATAGTGACCGTAGAAGCCATGGCTCCTGACAGATCCGGGCTCGGGGTTGGAATCGTCTTGTCAGGCGGAGCCTTGGGGGCTTGGCTCGTCACCTTCGCCAGACCGTTCTTTGACGATGCCATAGGTTGGCAGAAGATCCTGGAGTTATCGGCAGCTACGGTCCCGCTCATACTTCTCGTTGGACTCGCCCTGCCAGAACCGAGAAAGGCCGGGGGTCCCCGCCGAGCTATATGGAGACCTCTCACCCAGCCAGCAGGCCGCCTCTTCTGGCCGCTTCTGGGCGCTGTGGCCCTCGTGGCGACCTTCACGACGGTGTACGTGTCCGCGCTGCAAGCTCATCTCACCGACCCTGGGTTCTGGGACGCGGCTTCGCTGCTCACACAGATAACAATCGCGGGTGTTCTTGGTACGATCTTTGGCGTCGCAGCAGGATGGGGTTCAGACACGGCAGGACGAAAGGTACTAGCCAACATCAGTCTCCTGATCGCTGCGTCGGGAGGCGTACTCACCTACTTCGCCCAGACACCAACAGCGGCTAGCGCCGGATTGATCCTCGCCAGCATCGGTCTCTTTTCATTCGCGACTACCAACGGGGTGCAACGGGTGGAACTCTTCGCCCCTGAACTCCGCTCGTCGGCGCTCGGTTGGTTGGCCATCGGAGTTGCCGGAGGTACTGCGATAGGACAAGAGTTGCTTCATCGAGACTTCGCTGAGATGCCAGTTCTTGTGACTCTGTCCGCTGGCGGGCTAGTTATCGCTCTAGGCGCCCTCACAGCCCTGCCTGAGACCGTCACCCGACCCCGGGGCTCTACTTAGTCTTCTCCGGGTACTTGCAGGTACGCCGAAGGGCACAACTGCGACATCGTGGGTTGCGAGCGTCACACACATCGCGACCGAATTGGATCATTCGCATGGAGAGCTTGTTCCAGTGAGGCTTGGGGACCACCGCTTTCAAATCACGCTCCACCTTGGTGGGATCAGTCTCAGCTGTCAGCCCAATGCGCAACGCAACACGTTTTACGTGGGTATCGACAGCTATCTCAGGACGTCCGAACGCCTCAGCTAGGACAACGCTGGCGGTCTTGCGCCCCACCCCAGGAAGCGTCACAAGCAGATCCATATCTTCGGGAACCTCGCCGCCATGGTGATCCACGATGGCCGCCGCTAGCGCGACGATTGAGCGACTCTTCTGCTTGTAGAAACCGGTAGAGAAGATCAGCCGCTCAACGTCTTCTGGGTTAGCGTTGGCAAGATCCTCGGGGGTGGGGTAAGCAGCGAATAACGCCGGAGTGGCTTTGTTGACGTTGACATCGGTGGTCTGGGCAGAGATGGCTGTGGACACGATCAACTGCCATGGGTTGGCATAGGTGAGGGCTGTCGAAATCTCGGGGTAGAGCTCGGCAAAGCGTTTGGATATACGGCCAGCGCGGGCTCGTTCGGCGGAGGAGGGCTCGGTTCCGTTGGCACGTTGTCTCATGATGGCTTGAGTGTACGATGGCGCCGTGCACAACCTCGCCGACATTACAGCCACCATCAAAGCCCGTTTCGACGACGCTTGTTTCGCCTGCGGAACGAGCAACCCGCTCGGACTAAAGATTGCTATCGACGCTGTTACCGAAGGGGTCGTTAGCGGATCCTTCACGCCTCAACCGGACCATCAAGGGTTGGACAGCGAGCTGCACGGCGGCCTCTCGGCTACAGCGCTCGACGAGATCATGGTGTGGGCTGGTCTGCTCACAGCTGACACGCTTTCGGTTACTGGGACTATGCAGATTCGTTATCGGCGCCCTGTCCCCAACGACGGGGCTCCTCTCACCCTCTCCGCGCAGGTCACGCGTAATCGAGGATCGCGTCTTGAAATGTCAGGCACTCTCTCGCGCGAAGGGACCCCCCTAGTTGAGGCGAAGGGGCTCTATTTGGCCACAACTCCTCTATCGGATCTCTTGTGACTCGACGAGGACGACGGGTTGTTCCTATTGTCGCGGCCCTGGGTGGGGGTCTTTCCCTCTTGCTGGTACAACTCGGTGGAGAAATGTCCGGCCCACTGTTTTTCATAGGCCTGCGCTCTCTCGTCGCCGGCGCTGTCCTTGTCTTGCTTTCTAAGCCCACCTCCTCCACCTGGCGGAGCGGTCTTAGGATTGGGTTCCCGTTGGTTGTGGCACTGGGAGGAATGTCGGTGGCCCTCACCGAAGGGAGCCTGATCGAGGTCGTGGCCATCCTCGCATGCGGGTACAGCCTCTCCATGTTGGGGCTCAGCGGCCAGAGAGACGCATCGCCGACCCCAATGCAGATCATCGGCCTCGGGCTTGCACTCCTAACGGTTGCGCTCCTCTGGGCCGGGGGCACCTCCGCACCTGTACTCATCCCCGCCGCAACAGCAGCAGCCGGCTTCGGCGGTGTGATCGTCTTGGCCGATAGAAGAGCACATTCAGCTCTCCCTATTCCGCTTGCGGCCACAGCCCTGGTGTTCGGAGGCCTCTTCTTGACCGCGTTAGCAACCGTCGCCGGTGAGTCTTTTGCACTATCGACCCTGATCGCTGCAACGCTCTT
>CAXMPE010000140.1:0-3857 GCA_964195245.1 uncultured Verrucomicrobiales bacterium
GGTCGGCTACTACAAGAAGGCGACCAACAATCCGTCCGTGACCTGGGAAGACACTGTCGATGAAGCGCTGTGCTACGGCTGGATCGACGGGATCCGGAAGTCTCGCGGCGACGAGAGTTACATGATTCGCTTCACACCTCGGAAACCGAGGAGCGTCTGGAGCCAAAGAAACATCGACCTCGTCGAACGACTCACCGCCGAAGGCAGCATGAAAGCTGAGTGTCTAGCTGCCTTCGCCTTCAAGGATGTACACCCCGACAGCGGCTACGCGACAGCCAGGTTCGACGGAGCGCTGACGAACCAAATGGTGACCCGATTCAAGGAGACCGCTAGCGCATGGGAGTTCTACCAGGAGCAACCTCCCGGCTACCGCAGGAACACCGCACGTTGGGTGATGAGCGCGAAGCGTGAAGATACTCGAGAGCGACGGCTGGCGACGCTGATCGACGACTCGGCGAACCGGCTGCGCATCAAGCAGTTTCGTAGCGGCTGAAGGTGGCAGATCGGAGTTCCGTGCGTCCACGCAATAGGCCCAACCCCGGGCGGAGACAGGCGAGCAAAGCGAGCCAGAGGGGGAGCCCGTCTGATGGATGTCCGTAGACGGGTGCCCCCTCCGGCCTTCGGCCACCTCCCCCGAAATCGGGGGAGGAAGCGCAATAGCGCCCCCTCAGTCGGCTCCGCCGACAGCTCCCCCGAAATCGGAGGAGCAAGCGCGCAATAGCCCCAACTCACCCGCCAGAGTCCGCCTACACGCATTCTCCCCCGAGATCAGGGGAGCAAGGGCGTTAGAGTTTGGGCCTATGAGTTTTCGGGACCTTCCAGCTGTGCATGAATTGGCATCATCGTTGAGTACGGGTCTTCCCAGCGGTCTCCGAACTGAGGTGGCGCGTGCTGCCATCGAGGAAGCTCGGTCTCGCTTGACGGCTGGCGAGGCCGGCGACGCCAGCGCGATCGCGCAGCGAGATGTACGCCGTCTTGAACGGACCCGACACACACCCATCATCAACGCAACCGGGGTTTTGCTGCACACGAACCTTGGGCGGACGCCTCTCCACCCTGAGGCTGCGCAAGCCGCGAAGGCTGGCGCGGTGGACTACAGCAATGTAGAAATCGATCTTCACCAAGGCGCCCGAGGTGGCCGAGGCGCCTACTTGACTCAGTTGATCAAACACTTAACCGGGGCAGAGGCAGCGCTCGTCGTCAATAACTGTGCGGCGGCCCTACTCGTCGCATTGGCAACGCTTGCCTCGGGAGCCGAAGTTCCGGTATCGCGCGGCGAACTCATCGAAATCGGTGGTTCGTATCGGCTACCGGAACTCATGAAGGCCTCCGGTTGTCAGTTGGTTGAGGTGGGCACCACCAATCGCACTCGCTCCAGCGACTACCAGACCGCACTCACCGACCGCACTGCAATGATCTTGAAGGTTCACCCCTCCAACTATCAAGTCACCGGCTTCTCCGAAGAAGCAAGCCTCGACGAACTTGCTGTCGTCGCCAGCGAAGCCGGGATACCGCTGGTCCACGATCTAGGTTCTGGGCTTCTCACCAACACGCCATCGTGGCTGCCGAGTCCTCCCCCAGCTTGGGTCAGCAACGAACCAAGTGTGGCCTCCTCTCTTGAGCACGCAGACCTCACCTTGTTCTCCGGGGACAAGCTGATCGGTGGCCCCCAAGCTGGGATCATCGTCGGGAGCGAAGAGCTGGTAGCAGCCATCAGGGCTCACCCAATGAGCAGAGCCCTCCGCATCGATGGAAGCACTATGGCTGCTCTCACCGCAACGTTCGAACTCTACGCCGACGGGCGGGCTGCAGAGCTACCTCTATGGGAGATGGCCGGCCGATCCTACGACAGCCTCCAAGCCCGCCTTGAGGCGATGCCAGTTGGTGATATTCGAGCTGGGGTCTCGACGGTTGGCGGAGGGTCGGCTCCCGGAAGCACCATCGACTCTCCTCTCCTCGTCCTCCAATCTGGAGACAAAATGTGGCAGCAGCTTCTGGCTGCAGATCGGCCAGTCCTGGCTCGTCGTGACAAGGGCGAGCTGATCGTCGACCTCAGAACCGTCGCGCCCGAAGACGACGCCTACCTCGCGGCCCTGCTGGAGCGGTAGTGCCAATTATTGGAACCGCCGGTCACGTTGACCACGGAAAGTCGACGCTGGTGGAGAGACTCACCGGCCGCGATCCCGACCGGTGGCTGGAAGAGAAGCAGCGAGGTCTCACCATCGATCTTGGCTTTGCCTGGACGACGTTCCCAGGGGGAACGGAGGTCTCCTTTGTAGATGTGCCCGGCCATGAGCGGTTCATGAAGAACATGTTGGCGGGAGTCGACGCATTCGACGTGGTGCTTTTTGTGGTTGCAGCCGACGAAGGATGGAGCGTCCAGTCAGAAGAACACCTTCTCACTCTGGAGGCACTGGGGTGTTCCAGTGGGGTCATTGCGGTCTCCAAAATCGATCTCGTCGGCCCCGATCTTGCTGAGTTGGCTGAACTGGAAATCGCAGAGCGGTTCAAGAACTCCACCCTCGCCGGCGCGCCCGTCATAGGCGTTTCCGCCCATACTGGCGAAGGAGTCACCGAGTTGATAGCGGCGCTTGAGTCCAGCGTACGCCAGGTCGTTCACGGCGAAGATCGACCCCATCTCTGGATCGATCGATCGTTCTCGGTAGCGGGTGCTGGAACTGTTGTGACCGGATCACTCCAGGGCGGACACCTCACCGTGGGAGACGACCTCATGGCATTTCCACACGAAGAGAAAGTTCGCATCAAGACACTCCAGTCTCACGAGCGAGAAGTTACGACGGTGGGACCCGGTACCCGGGTCGCCGTCAGCCTCTCGGGATCTCTCGACGCTCTCGGGCGGGGATCCATGCTCGGAAGATCAGACCACTGGATCTTGTCGAACCGGTTGCTGGCGACGGTACCCGATGCGATCGCCAACGGGGCTGGTGCCCTACATCTTCACCTAGGCACAGGCTCTTGGCTGGTTGCGGTAGCCTCCACTTCTGCAACCACCGCTGTTCTTACCCTCCCGGAGTCCATCCCTGTTACCTCCGGCGATAGATTCATCCTCCGGGACGTCGGATCTCAAACCATTGTTGGCGGCGGAACTGTCCTCAACCCCATTCCAGCGACCCGCTTGAGCTCAATCCGACCAACGGTTGGAGCTCTGGCAGAAGCCGTGAACCTTGGACCCGACGCCATGGCGACGGAACTCCTCAAGGTGCTCGGTACCTGCGAAGCAAGCACCCTGTTCGCCGCTTCAGGAGGCGGTGTAGCCCAGGCCGTCAACGTCGGCGAGCACATGTTGCATCCGACCTACCTAAGCGACCTCACAGACCGCCTCTCGCAGGCTGTTTCTCGGTACCACGACGACAATCCGCTTCACGATGGGATTCCCAAGGCAGAGGCAGCCACACGCCTGAGAACCACTCCATCGATTCTGACCTTCCTCATCGGCTCAGATGATCACCTAGCAGAGGTAAAGGGTGCTGTAGCTCGAAGCGATTTCGAGCCAACCCTTTCGGATGAATCAGAACAAGCATGGTTGTCGATGAGCCGGCAGTTGAAGCAAGCAGGCCTCGTTGCCCTTTCCCGATCCGACGTCAACCTCAGTACAGAAGAAATTCACCTACGCGCTCGACGGGGCCAACTCATCCAAGTCGCTGGGTTTCTCTTCGATCCCGGAGTGCTTGATCAGTTGGTCGCAGGCCTGCAGGAGCTGGCTCAGCCGTTCACCGTCGCAGAGTTCAGAGACCACTTTCAGCTAACCAGAAAGTACGCGGTGCCGTTGGTCGAGTGGCTCGACAACGAACTGATCACCCGACGAGCGGGTGATCAAAGAACGCTTAGAGGTTCGA
>CAXMPE010000141.1:0-3945 GCA_964195245.1 uncultured Verrucomicrobiales bacterium
CCTCCAACATGGGAGTACATGACTTTTTCGAAGGCAGATCCCGCAAGGTTCCGCGACCGTCTTGGGCCAAGCATGAGTAACTCCATGCCATCGGCCGCACCGTCGAGACGAGGGGGTTGCTCCGGCATCGGATCGGCAAGACCAAGCATCCCAACGATGGGAGTCGGGTAGATGTCCTGACCGTCGGTCTCGTTGTAGAACGAGACGTTGCCTCCCACCACAGGCGTACCCAATTCCTCGCACGCTTGGGAGATGCCTTCCACCGTCTCGATGACCTGCCACATGACATCTGGCTTCTCGGGATTGCCAAAGTTGAGGTTGTCCACCACTGCCATCGGCTTGGCGCCTGTCATGGCAACATTCAGCGCCGACTCGTAGACAAGGCGAGCGCCTCCGCGTCGTGGATCGAGGTAGCAGTGGCGACCGTTGCCGTCGGTTGATACGGACAAGCCCTTCTGGGTGCCCTTGATGCGCAACATGGATGCATCGTGGCCCGGCTCGACGACGGTGCTCAAGAAGAGTTGGTGATCGTACTGCTGATACACCCAGCTCGGATCAGCCAAGGATGGATCATCGAGAAGCATGAGCAATGCCTCACAGATGTTGGGCGGTTGCAAGAGTGACATCGTGTTGGTCCAAATGTCCTCGATCCAACTCGGTTCACCGGCTGTGCGGTCGTAAAGGGGGGCGTCGTCTGCCAAAGAAGCAGCAGGGACCTCGGCAACCACCTCGCCGTCGTGACGAATGGTGAGCGTTGCGCCCTCCTTGACTTCACCCACAACAGAGGCGTCGATCTCCCACTTGTGAGCAATCGACACCACTTCCTCCACTTTGGAGGGGTGGACAAAGGCCATCATGCGCTCTTGTGACTCGCTCATCAGAAGCTCGGCCGCCGTCATGTCTGGCTCGCGCACATGGACAGCATCAAGATCGACGTCCAGCCCAACACCAGCTCGGCCAGCAGGCTCACTGAAAGCACAAGAAAGGCCAGCGGCGCCCAGGTCCTGCACTCCTACAACAAGATCCTTTTCATATAACTCGAGGCAGGCTTCGATCAGCTTCTTCTCTTCGAAGGGATCTCCGGCCTGTACCGATGGCCGCTTGGTAGCTGACTCCTCATCGAATGAAGCAGAGGCCAGGACCGAGGCTCCGCCGATGCCGTCTCTCCCGGTAGCGTTGCCAAGCAGAACTGCGATGGTCCCAGGGGTTCCGGCGGTTCCTAGGACCAATTGCTCACGCTTGAGAATGCCGAGACACATGACGTTGACCAGCGGATTGCCTGAGTAGCACTCCTCAAAGGCCAGCTCTCCTCCGAGCGTCGGAACTCCAACAGCGTTGCCGTATCCGGCTATGCCGCTTACGACTCCAGAGAGCAGATACCGGTTGTAGGCGTCGTCCAGCGGACCAAATCGAATCTGATTCCAGAGGCCGATGGGTCGCGCGCCCATGGTGAAGACGTCTCGAAGAATGCCACCTACGCCGGTGGCTGCTCCTTCGAAGGGTTCCACGTAAGAGGGGTGGTTGTGTGACTCGATGCGAATGGCAGCTAGCCACCCGTCGCCAATGTCGATTACTCCGGCGTTCTCTCCGGGGCCCACGACAACGAAGGGTGCCTCTGTGGGAAACCGTCCGAGGTGCTTTCTTGATGACTTGTAGGAGCAATGTTCAGACCACATGACGCTGTACATGGCCAGTTCGGCGTGGGATGGGTCACGGTCGAGGATGTCCAGCAGTGTTTGATACTCCTCATGGGTCATCCCCAACTGTTCGTACATAGGTGTCTCTGTCTTAGACATGGATCACCTCCAACGACTCGAGAAACGACTTCAGGAAGATCTGGCCATCGGACGATCCAAGGATGTCTTCGATAGCTCGTTCTGGGTGGGGCATGATGCCTGCCACATTGCCGGCTGCGTTGGTAATGGCAGCCGCGTTTCCTTGGCTCCCGTTGGGATTTGTGCTGTTGTCGACAAGGCCGTCCGCATCGCAATACACGGCAACAACTTGGTCTGAAACGTCTTTTGGTGCTTGATAGTTGCCCTCGTACGAGTTGAGAGGAATGCTCAAGATCTGCCCGACTTCGGCGGCGCGGGTGAGGATGCTGTCCGTTGAAGTAATGGCCACGTGGACAGGTTTGCAGATGAACTTCAGGTCTCGATTCTGCAGGAGCGCCCCTGGTAGAAGGCCGGCCTCGCAGAGGATCTGGAACCCGTTGCAGATGCCGAGGACTGGCTTGCCTTCCTCGGCCATGCGGATGACTTCATCCATGACGGGTGAGAAGCGAGCAATCGCGCCGGTTCGTAGGTGGTCTCAGTGGGCGAAACCCCCGGGAAGGATCACTCCATCGAACTCGGACAAGTCGGTCTCTCTATGCCATACCAACTCTGCTTCGGCGCCGAGAACCTTGAGCGCCCATATGACGTCATGCTCGCAGTTGGTGCCTGGGAAGACCACGACCGCAGTCTTCATCCGTCTATCCGGATCTCGAAGTCATCCATGACGGGATTGGCAAGGAGCACCTCACACATCTCGGTCACTTTGGCTTCAACCTCGTCACGGTTGGCGTTAGGCATCTCAAGAACGATCTCCTTGTTGATGCGAACCTTGGCTTCCCCGTAGCCGAGATCGGCCAATGCTCGGGAAACGGCCGTGCCTTGGGGATCGGCAATCTCTGGGCGACGACGGACGTAAACGGTTACTTTCATCCTGGCTTCCTTAGGTGAGGGGGTGTCCGGTGATGAGCTCGAACGCCTCGGCGTACTTTGTTCGGGTTGCTTCTATGACGGTTTGAGGAAGGTGCGGTGATGGAGGGGTGTGATCCCATCCGGAGTCATCCAGCCAGTCGCGCACAAACTGCTTATCGAAGGATGGGACGGGCGAGCCCGGCGTCCATTGGTCTGCGGGCCAATAACGCGACGAGTCGGGCGTCAGTACCTCGTCGATCAGGAGGAGTTGCCCGTTGGCCATCCCGAACTCAAACTTCGTATCTGCCAGCAAGACCCCTCGCTGCCGCGCATAGGCGGCGGCAGTGTCATAGATCGAGAGGGAGGTTGCCTTCAGCTGGTCGTACAAACTGTCGCCAAGCAGGTCGCGAGTTTGCTGTTCGGTGATGTTCTCGTCGTGCCCTTCCACCGCTTTTGTTGCCGGTGTGAAGATGGGCTCTGGCAACTGGTCTGCCATACGGAGTCCGTCAGGGAGGTGCTCGGTGGTGGGCCCGCCTCCGTCTCGGTACTCACGCCATGATGAGCCGTAGAGATACCCTCGAACCACGCACTCCACTGGGATAACCTCGGCTTTGGTCACGATCATCGAGCGGCCTTCATAATAGGACCGCTCCTCGTCGCTCAGCTCAAGATCTGAGAGATCCGTCGAGAGGAAATGGTGATCGACACCGAGCTGGTTGAACCAGTGCAGAGACAATTCGGTGAGGATGCGGCCCTTGTCGGGAATGACATCTTCGAGGATTACGTCGTAGGCGGAGATACGGTCGGTGGCGACAAAAAGGAGCCGCTCGGAGTCGACTTCGTAGATCTCTCGTACTTTTCCAGAAGCGATATGCCGCAAGTTCATGACGGAACGTGATGCTAGTGGCTTGAGGTGCTGTCGCGAATCGGGGGTTGGGCGGTTGGAATGCTGATTGTCTCGCCCTCAACACTGACAACCGAGTCCTTGGCGAGGGCTGTGATCGCCACCCTCAGACGATTGGTCTCGATGGCAGTGGATTCGGCTAGTTGTGAGACAGTTTGGGACCCATGACCCACGAGTCGTCGCACCACTGCACCCCGAGCTTGGCGGGTGGATCCATCGAATGTCGACTGTCTGTTGGCTGGCTCGTAGACGGTGGGATCCACGCACCACTTGCTGACTGGGCAGACATCGCAACGAGGGTCTCGGGCCGCGCAGACGGTGGCCCCCAGATCCATAAGAGCTTGGTTCCAATCTGCG
>CAXMPE010000142.1:0-5826 GCA_964195245.1 uncultured Verrucomicrobiales bacterium
AGTAGGCCAGAGCACCAGCAATGGCCAACCATTTACCAAACGGGGATGTGCGATCAAGCGTCGCGAGGAATCCGATCGGCTTGACGTTATCCGGATAGGCCTCGATCAGCCGATTCCGTGACTTGCAGAGCTTGCGAACCAGCAAGAACTCGTAGCCTTCGAGATACTTGAATCCGCCCCAAACGAGGTTGGACGATTCCTGACTGGTTAAGCCGCCAAAGTCGCCCCGGTCAACAAGGGCCACTGAAGCGCCGCGTCCAGCCAAGACAGCCGCCGATACGGCGCCGTTGATGCCTCCGCCGACAACGAACACGTCAAACGATCCGCCATCGATCTTCTCTAGAGCAGCAGTTCTCAGGTTCATGATGGAATGCTATCAATCAGAAAGCGGTACCCGGTGCAAGCCGTTGGCTTACTTGTCAGCAGTAATACCGAAGCCGCTCATGAAGGGCTTCTGCAGGGCGATAAAGATGATCGTCGGTGGAATAGAGGCAATAACCGCAGCCATCATCAGCGGCCCATAGGCCAGCCCACCGTCAACGTTGAGCAGCGTTGCTATTCCCACTTGGACTACCTGAGAGGATTGGTCGGTGATTATCAACCGGGGCCATAGGTACATGTTCCACGTGTAGACAAACTGGATGACCGCGAGGGCCCCAATCACGTTCCAGGACAAAGGAATCAGGATCTTGGTGAGAAACTTCAACGGAGTCACTCCGTCGATCTGGGCGGCCTCTAACAACTCAACCGGCAAATTCGCAAAATGCTGCCGGAACAAGAACGCACCGGTCGCCGATGCCAAGAAGGGAACCACAATGCCAGCGACAGTGTTTTGCCAGCCCAGCCCAGAAACCAGCCGGAACATGGCCAGCACCATCACTTCGGTCGGCATCATCAGGGTGATGAGCACAAAGAAGAAGATGATCCATTTACCTCGGAACTTGAAGTAGACAAACGCCAACCCGGCCATCAAGGCGAAGATCGTCTTCCCAACTGTGACCAGAACTGCCTGCACGGTCGAGTTCCACATATTGACGCCGAACTCCCTGAGAATCCAGACGGATTCGAAATTCTCTCGTAACGCGCTCCCGGGAGTGAGTTGAAAGCTGAAAGTTTCCGGATTGGTCTGAGTAGCCACCAATATCGCGTAGATGACAGGAATCCCGACAAGAAGCGACGAAACGATCAGCAGGAGGTGGAACGGCCAGGACCGCCCCTTGATAAAGCCGACCTTTTGTACGCCCGCCTGAAGCCCGACCATTAGGAACCTCCGTAACTGACGCGGTTCCCGCTTGTCCGGAACTGCCATACCGTAATCGCGATCACCGCAAGGAAGAGCATCACGCTCTGGGCTGCGCCTCGGCCTAGGTCCCCGTTGTCGACGCCCACTCGAATAATCTCGTAAATCGAGACCGACGTCGCTCCAGCCGGAGCACCCTTGGTCATGTAGTCAATAGTCCCGTACACGTTGAAGAACGCATAGGTGAGGTTGGTGACCAGCAGGAAGAACGTAATCGGCGACAGTGCGGTCAGGACTATGTACCGGAACCGCTGCCAGGAGGATGCCCCGTCAAGTACTGCGGCCTCAATTTGGTCCATGGGCACCGTCTGGAGACCGGCGAGATAGAAAAGGATGTTGTAGCCCAGGATCTTCCAAGAGCTGGCGATAATGATCGACGCCTGTCCTAGGACGACGCTTTCCCTGAAGTTGGGAATATCAATCCCGAACCAAGTTTCAGCCATTCTCCCGATGATCCCAGCCGTCGGATCGAGCAACATGGCGAACAAGATTCCAGCAATCGCAGGCGAAATTGCGTAGGGCCAGATAAGCATGGTTCGGTACAGCGTCCCACCGCGGATGCTCCTGAAAGATAGGTAGGCCAAAGCCAAGCCTCCCGCCATGCCCAAGAACACGATGCCAGTGGAGATAACCAAGGTGTTTAGGTAGACCGGCCGGTACTTGACGGAATCGCCACCGCCAGGTGAAAAGATCCCGTAGAGAGCAAGAAAGACCAACAGCATTGCGACTCCTGAGGCAACGGCTGCAGCCTTGGCGTTGATCGAGCCAGGCTCAGCTCGTCTTACCCAGAGCCGTGCTGCGTAGATGGCGAGCACGGCGAGGAAGGGATAGAGCAGGAGCTTTAGCGGATCCCCTATGAGGATTTCAGAGAAGTTATCGAGGCAGACCGGAATGGAGCGTCGTGCGCCCATCCGAATCAACTGAGTGGACAATGTGAACGTCTGGATCGCTGGGAGGTAGAGGAAGACGACCAAGATCGCGAGCGTCGGAGCCAACAAAGCCCAGGGAACCCACTCACCCAGATTGAAACCTCGAGCCCGAATGTCACCAGCGAACTGAGACTCTTCTTGCTGGTCCTTACGTCCTAAGAGAGCCTTAGCTACAACCAGACCTATAGCGGCGCCGGACGCCATGAGGCCCCACCCCAAGATCCGGTCAACACCAGTCCGGTCAGCACCAGTGAAGTCCGGATTGAACGTACAGCCTTTCAGCGCAGCTGCGACCGCAAGAAGCATGCCTGCTGCAGTCACGGCAGTTATCAGGTGATGTCGTTTGGTGGGAGTCTCAGTCACCCTTCCGGCAAAGAACCAGCCCACTACAGCAGCGATGATTGCGCCGAGAGCTAGTTGTTCAACCGGGAAACCGAACACCCATCACACCAATCGGATAGTTGAAAAAGCAGTTGCGGGGGGCGGTGAACCGCCCCCCGCAACCAGGGTTAGGGGAAGCCTTAGCCTCCGTTGAGGGCCTCGTACTCGCCGAGCGACTTGTTCGCGTCGTCGTTCGCCGCGCCCATCCGGGTAGCGACATCGAGGTCATTCACAAGAATGTCCTCGATCGCAATCGTGATGATGTCACGAATAGCGACGAAGTTTCCAAGTATCGCACCACGGGCAGCAGATGAGTCCGAAGCAGCGTCTAGCTGGTCAGAAGCGACCTTGCTGTTCGGGCTGTCGTCATACCAACCTTGGCTGTCGAGCAAGTCAACAGCGGCCTGGGTGATCGGAATGTAACCAGTGACCTGGTGCCATTCGGCGGCGTTCTCAGCGTTGGAGAAGAAGTTCATGAACGCAAGCGCTCCGTCTTCTTCTGCAGTCGTGAGGCCATCAAGCAGCCACAGCGTACCGCCACCGATCATGTTGCCGTCGTAGGCAACGTCACCGTTGCGGGGCATGAAGCTGGTTGTGAGGTTGAATCCAAGGGCTTCACTTGACTCCCCGATCACAGTTGTATCCGAGATCGAATAGATGAGCATCGCCACTTCCTGAGCGTCAAAGAGGTTCCTAGTACCGGTCCAGTCGCGCTGGGCGCCGGTGTAGACGTAGTAGCCCTTGTCGTTCATATCCTTCCACCAGCTGACGTAGTCAACCATGCCGGCTGAGTTGAGGAAGACCTCGTCAGCTCGTCCATCACGACCGTTGTCAGCATTGGCAAGAAGCTCACCCTGCTGTCCAAGCGACTGCTCAACAAACCACGAGTGGTTTGGCCAGGTGATACATCCTTCTGGAGCATCGTCCATCGCCATGATCAGCTCACAAGCAGCCTCGACGTCATCCCAAGTCTGAGGGATACCGGAAACACCGGCAGCGTCGAGCATGCTCGTGTTCGTGAACATGGTTGTGGTGGATGTGTTCCACGGCATCGAGTAGAACGATCCGTTAACGGTGTAATAGTTACGTGGTGACGATACGACATCGTCCAACACGACTGCTTCACCGAGAATCTCGTCTCGACCATCAATAGCATCAGTCACCGACTTAAAGATCGGATCACCATCTGGCCCTACAGCATCCAGAGCTTGGCGAGTCGCAGCCTCAAAGAAGTGGATCATTGCTGGCGGTTCGCCACTGTCCACAGCGAGAACCGCTGCCTCAAATACGGAGTTGTAGGAATCAAACTCCTGAACAATCACGTTGTACTCGGGATGAGCAGCGTTGAAAGCCGCGGCCTTGTCTTGAGTGAACCCAAGCCGAGCCTCATCTGAGAACGCAATCCACATGCCGATGTCCACCGGATCATCCACCGTGGCGGCATCCCCGTCAGTAGAGCATGCTGCAGCGATCAAACTAAACGCCATCAACATCATGAAAATACTTAGCACTCTCTTCATATGTCCTTCTTTCTGTCTTGTCACTTTCATACGATCGGGTGGAGCTGAGGACAGCGCCGTGACCCGACCGGTATCCTTGACATTAACACCGCGTCATCGATCAGAGCCATGATTCTGGCCCTGTCTTGCTGTCAATGGCAGTACTGGTCCGAATGGCAACTTGGCCGGCCCATCCCTCCAGGCGACCACCTCTAGCTGAGTTCTTTAGCACCCGCATACTCGAGATAAGCGAAGACACCTGTGAACACGGCACTGAGGCCCAGAGCGACTTCTCCGCCGACAGTCATGACGTCAGTGAATGCAATGACTCCAATAGAACCAAGGGTCCAACCAGCGTCTCCCAGTACCGCAGTTCGGCCACCTGGGACGAGCCATTGCGGTGTTCGAGCAAAAAAGACTAAAAGGCCTGCATAGGCCAGAAGCAGTGCCCCGACCACAACGACCAGAGCTCTTGACAGGCCCAACCATTCGTGGATAGGGGCTCCGACCAGTATCAGGCCGAAGATGGCGGTACCGACCGCGTTCATCAGTAGTGCCTTGCCGAGCGTGGTCTGCTGAGGTTCTTGAGTATTCATAAAAGTCCTCTTCTTGGGTAGGTAGAGTATCTTCTGCGCTTGTAATAAAAACAATGACCTCCCAAGTAATGGTATTGGTTCCCTACCGCCGTAGGCTGACTGCAACAGGAGAAGGGGTATCAACGTGACAGCAGCCGCATTGCTAGTTAGTTGGAGGAAGGCAAGGCACCTCAGTCAGCTCGAGTTGTCTGCTGCCGCTGGCGTTTCACAGCGCCACCTCAGCTTCCTAGAGACTGGCCGATCGTCCGCCAGCCGAGAGATGATCATTCACCTAGCAATCGAGCTCGATGTCCCGCTGAGGGATCGGAACACCTGGCTGAGAGCAGCCGGATACGCAGATGCCTATACGCACAACGGCCTTGACCACCAATCAATGACGCAAGTCAAAGGTGTCCTCCAAACCATGTTGGACGCGCATGAGCCCTTTCCAGCGTATGTGGTCGACCGGACGTGGACAATGCTCATGTCCAACACTCCCGCTCAAGCCTTGACAAGCCTCCTCATCGACCCCGACTTGGCTCAATCATTCCAAGGGAACTTGCTCCGACTTGTAATGCACCCCGACGGCCTGCGCCAACACATAGTGAACTGGCCCACGCTGGCCGGCACGCTCCTACACAGGCTCAAGCAAGAACTTGTTGAGCGCAACGGCGATCAAGACCTGACGCAGTTGCTAGAAGAAATCATGGGTTATCCCGGTCTCAGCGACCTCCCATCAGACCCAGGCCTACCAGCCAGCTCCGACCTCTTGGTTCCCATGATCATCGCCACGCCTTTGGGCAACCTCAGCTTCTTGACCACCATCGCCACCATCGGGGCTCCGTACGACGTAACCCTTGAAGAGCTACGCCTAGAAACCCTCCTCCCAGCCGACAGAGAAACCGGCACCATCCTTCGCTCCATTACCCGCTCACCCCCAGGCGACCTATCGGAGGAACTAGCCGAGTAAGCGAACAACATGCCCTCCAGTTTCGACGGCACGGAGAGTGGTATCCCGTTAGGTTTGGGGCAGCTCACGAAAAGGATTCTCATGCGTCGCATGCTCTCATTGGTGGTTGTAGCTGTCCTGACGATGGTCATTGCAGCTCCCGTCGCCTCCGCCGGACCTCCGCCTGGCTACT
>CAXMPE010000143.1:0-4111 GCA_964195245.1 uncultured Verrucomicrobiales bacterium
CTCCGAAGAAAGGGTCTCCACTGAAAGAGCTAATTGCTCGCCGTTCTCGGTGACGCTCCAAGCTTCAGGCGTTGAGTAATCCCCAGGGGCGTCGAGAGGAGGTGTGACGAGCAGTACGATCTCTGGTAGGTCGCTGGTGTCGACATTTTCGATAACAGGAGGCTGTTGAGCTTGCGCGGCAGCAGCGAGCAGGCTGCCCATAAGCACCCCTGTCACTACCGCGAAAACTACAAAAAGCCTCCGCCTCATCAGCGTCGTCCGGACCGTTCTGGAGCTGAGAAGAGCTCAGCAGGGAACACGAAACCGTACTCTTCCATCGACTGAGCAAACTGGGGCCGAATGCCAGTAGCCACGAGCTCCCCGATCTCCCCTTTCTTGCCTGCTCCGTAGCGGAACTCGAAGAGATGCTGCATCGTGATGATATCGCCTTCGAGGCCTGTGACTTCGCTGATCTGAGCAATACCACGACTACCGTCTCGTCGACGTTGAATCTGGATGATCAGGTCAAGAGCCGACCCAATCTGCTCTCTAATCGCCCTGATATTCAAGCCCACACCGGACATGAGCACCATGGTTTCAAGCCTTGAGACAGCATCTCTCGGGCTGTTGGAGTGAATGGTGGAAAGTGACCCTTCATGGCCGGTATTCATGGCCTGCATCATGTCCAACGCCTCGCCAGAACGAACCTCACCAACAATGATTCGGTCTGGGCGCATGCGCAACGAGTTCCGTACCAAATCTCGAATCGTGACCTCGCCCTTCTGCTCGATGTTTGGGGGTCGGGATTCAAGGCGCACCACATGTTCTTGAGCAAGTTGGAGCTCAACCGAGTCCTCAATAGTCACAATCCGCTCGTCGGCTGGGATGAAGGCGCTCATCACGTTCAAGAGGGTGGTCTTACCCGAACCGGTACCACCAGAAATCAGCATGTTCCGCTTGCCGAGAACGCAAGTCTGGAGAAAGTCTGATGCCTCTTTGCTGATCGAACCCATCTCCACCAAATCGTCGGCGGTGAAAGCTTCTCGTGAGAACTTACGGATAGTGAGCGACGGACCGTCCACCGCTAGAGGAGGGACAATTGCGTTGACACGTGAGCCATCGGGAAGCCGAGCATCCACCATTGGTGACGACTCATCGATACGGCGGCCAACTCGAGCCACAATCCGCCCAATGACTCGCCGGAGGTGATCCTCAGTGAGGAACTGGACCTCCGTCTCCTCCAACTTCCCGCCGCGCTCAACGTAGATCCGCTTGGTTCCGTTGACCATGATCTCGGTAATGCTGTCGTCGGTGAGGAACTGCTGCATAGGGCCGTAACCCAAGAACTCAACCACGACCGAATCGCCAAGGAGCTTCCGCTCACTGGCGTTGAGGGGAATCTCCTCGCTGGCCAAGATCTCGTCGAGTTCAGCCATAACTAGCTTCCTGAGTTCGGGCTCTGACACCTGCTGGTCCACCAGCTTGGTACCAAGCCGCGTCAGCAGGCTGGCCTGGGCGCGCTCCTTAATGAGCTGGAAAGGGTCTACTGATACACGGGTCTTTTCTTTGCCACCGAGTCCCTTTTCGGCATCGGCTGCTTTCCTAAGTCGATCGCTGAGACTCATCAGTCATTCCCCCACTTCTTGCGCTGGGCTTCTCTTTTCTCCCTGACTTCTATCAAATCTTGAGCGATATCGACAAGCCGTTTTGATAAGGCCGAGCGTGGCTGCAGCTCAACGAACGGCTCGCCGCGGTTCAGGCTGAGCGGTACCTGCCGACTACTCGGAATTTCAAAGGCGCGTCGCACGCCAAGTTCTCTTTGCACTTCTGCAGTGTCAAGACCAACTCGGCTGTTGGATCGGTTGATGATGAGATGGCGATCAGACGCCCTCAGATCGAGTCGGTCCAGGATGTTGATCGTCTTCTTCATGGCCCGCACACTCAGGATGTCCATTGATGTCAGAAGAAGCAGGTCCGAGGATCGCTCGATCACTGACAGCGTAAGATCACTCAGCCCCCCTGCGGTATCAACAAGAACCCATCGAAAACCTGTCGCGAGGGTTGAGATGACCTCAAGGACCAGGTCGGTAGAAACCTCATCGGCTTCCGCCGGATTGGAAGGGGCAGCAAGAATGAAGAGGTCCTTCCTGCGGGTAAGCAACGCCTTCAATACGGTCAGGTCGAGCTTCCCTGTTACGTTCATGGCATCTGCCAACGAGTAGCTCGGTTCGATCAACAACGCGTCACTAAGATCACCAAACTGGATGTCGAGATCGACAACCACTACATCCCCCGGATACTGCTGGCTGAGCAACACGGCGAGGTTGGTGATAACCGAAGTCTTGCCCGAACCGCCCTTAGGGGCCACTATCGAGGCAACACTACCGGACGCATCCTTCTCGGAAGGACGACGCGACAGCAACTGTGCGGAGATGTCGAGGGCTGCCGAGATTTGCTCCTCTATTTCCAAGTCAGAAGCCTCGTCGGAGAGTATGTCTCGGACCCCTGCGCGCATTGCGGGCGCAAACAAAGCCGGGTCGCTCTCGCCCACGAGAACGAGCGTCACCTCTGGACGGGCTCGACTGAAATCCTTCGCGATAGCCAAGGCATCGTCGGGTTCGATGTAGGGGCCAAGCACCACAAGCGTCGGATCGCTGTCCGAGATCAGTTGGGTAGCCATTTCTGGTTCAGCCACCAAGTCCCGATCCCACCAAGTGGTCACCGGCTCAGCGAGCGTTCCGTTGTATATTCCGTCGAGTCGTTCAGCGAACTTGAGTGACGGCGAAACAACCGTTACCCGGTTCATCGGAAGATATTTCCCCGAGTGATGATGTCGGTTCCGGTCTCGATAGCGTTTTCGGGCTCACGTGCCAAGTACACGAGACCGAACTCCTTCACGAACACGATCTGCTCCACTTCAGCGGCCGTCGCTGCGATGGTCACGAAGAGGGTGGTGTTCGCAGCAGTGCGAGGATCCTGAGGGATCGGATTACCTTCTTCATCGACCAGGACCGGTGGCACAGCGTATTGAAGGTTGGTCACAAGTAGCTTGTGGAGAATGAGATGCGTGAGGTTCGGAACTAACACCGCCTCATCGGGATCGATCTCGACGAGCTCTCCAGTAGCCGGGTCGATCTCGGGTTCCACAAACGTGACCTCGATGCTCGGATCGACAAAGTTGGGGTTCACCTCTTCAGCAGCGAAGGACGCAACGAACGCCACAGTGTCGCCAGGACGAACTTGCCCTCCCAACAGACGCTCTTCGGTCAACTGCAGCGTGACCTCGAGTAAACCGTTAGGGACCGCGACCGTTTCAAACTGGGTGGAGGTGAAGTCCTCGATATCCACGAACTTCACAATGGACAGCATGTCCCCTGGCAGGAGATCCACATCGGCGACAAGGCCATCGAGATCTGCCAAGTCATCTATTTGACCAGGGATCTGATACTGGGAAGGAAGGGTGTCCTGCTGAACGAACTGTGAAAGCTGAGAAGCGGGAGTCCCCGCTGGTATCCGGCTTGTCACCAGATACACGTCGATCAGTTCTTGTCCCTCTTGAGCGCGAGCATCGATATTCCTCACGTAATTCAGAATGAAAAAGGTACCTGCCGCAGCCAGCGCAACAGCTATGAGAATGCCAAGCACACGTCGTGCCATGTTGTCCCCTTCGGGTCGTTCTTACTATAAGATCGGTTTGACCTATCGAAACCTAAGGCTTTTGGGGAGGGCGCCTCTCGGCGACCGAACCTGCCTCGGTCGTTGCTCATCCTTCGACGGAGCCACCACATTGTAACGGATACATCCGAGCAGTGATCGCCCCACGAAGCCGCAGAGAAACTCGCGATATATCGAAGAGCGTACCGAAGCCGAGACGACCAAACCCCTCTCCACCCCTGCATCAATTCGCCCCTAGCAACCGATGCCGCTGGACCCGATACAGGCATCCACGTCCTGGAAACCAGTGTTGACTTTGACTCCGAGTGCGAAGGCCACAGCGATCAGAATGGCAGCGATAGCCGCAATCATGATGCCGTACTCAACCATGGTCGCGCCCTCATCGGACCGTGACACACGAGCTGCAATTCCCTTTGCGTGGATTGAAAGCACTGAAAACATTGAATTCCCCTTTGAT
>CAXMPE010000144.1:0-7977 GCA_964195245.1 uncultured Verrucomicrobiales bacterium
CAATCCTGCAGAAGTTAGGAGGGGTACCCGCCCGGTCCTCAGCCATATCGGGCGAGTCTCGGGCGAACTGTTCAGCACGCCCCTCGATGCTCACCAGGTTACCGGCGGCTACATCTTCATCCTGGTCTACGGCTCTGGCTCGGATTGGGTCAAGAATATCCTCGCTTCGGGTGGGGCGACCCTCAAAGTAGACGGGCAAGAGATCGCCCTATCTGACCCCAGAGTGATCCTCACCGATGAAGCGTGGAAGCACCTCGACCCGAAAACCACTCCCCCTCCCGCGATGCTGAAGATCACCGAGTACTTGCACATGGACACCGTTGCTTAGGCGGACGTTAGACGTCCAGATCAGTAGGCGAGGACTTCCTTCATCGCCTTAGCAACGCGAACCGGGTCTGGGAAGTAATCCCATTCTTGGGCGTGGGGATACGGTGTGTCCCAACCAGTTACCCGGCGCACCGGCGCTTCCAACGAGTAGAAGGCCCGCTCTTGGACCAGCGCCGACAGTTCGGCCCCGAACCCCGATGTCTTGGTGGCCTCGTGCACCACAATGCAACGGCCGGTCTTTACGACCGACTCGATAATCGTGTCAATGTCTAGCGGGACGAGGGTTCGCAGATCAATGACCTCAGCGTCAATCCCCGCTTGCTCGGCTGCTGCAAGTGCTACGTGAACCATGGTTCCGTAGGCCAGCACGGTGACCTCGGCGCCCTCCCTCCTCACAGCGGCGGTTCCCAGAGGCACGGTGTAATGGCCGGCTGGGACCTCGCCCAATTCGTGCTTCTTCCACGGGGTCACCGGACCATCTGCGTGCCCAGAGAACGCTCCGTGGTAGAGCCGCTTGGGCTCAAGGAAGATGACGGGGTCATTGTCCTCAATAGAAGAGAGCAAGAGGCCCTTGGCGTCGTACGGATTTGAAGGCATGACTGTCTTAAGCCCCGCGACATGAGTGAACAACGCCTCAGGGCTTTGAGAGTGCGTCTGTCCCCCAAAGATCCCACCTCCAGCAGGCATCCGAATGGTGATTGGTGCTGTGAAGTCGCCTGCGGAGCGGTGGCGGAGACGTGCCGCTTCCGACACGATCTGGTCGTACCCTGGGTACATGTAGTCAGCGAATTGGATCTCCACGCAGGGCCGCATTCCATTGGCCGCCATACCGATGGCGGTCCCCACGATGCCGGACTCACTGATCGGGGTATCGAAGCAGCGTGTGGGGCCAAATCGTTCTTGCAGCCCTTGGGTGCAGCGGAACACTCCCCCGAAGTAGCCAACATCCTCACCGAACACCACAACGGAGTCGTCTGCTTCCATGGCAACCACGTGTGCGTCCCGAATTGCCTCGACCATGTTCATGGAGGTCACGAGTAGCCGGCCTCTTCTCGCTGTTCGATCAGCCGAGTCGGCATCTCCTCGTATACGTCCTCAAAGATGTCTCGCGGTGCGTTGGGACCGCCGGCCATGGTCCCGTGGGCCTCAGCCTCGGTCTGGGCAGCCAGCACCTCGGCTTCAATTGACACTTCGAGCGCTTCATAGTCAGCCATGGTCCAAGCGCCCAACATGATGAGGTGATTGGTGAGTCGCTCGATGGGATCGCCTAATGGCCAAGACGAAGCTTCAGACTTGGGCCGATAGGCGCTTGGGTCATCCGATGATGAGTGCGCTCCAGCTCGATACGTTACCCATTCAATGAGTGTGGGGCCCAGGCTGCGTCGAGCTCGTTCTGTGGCCCACCGGGCAGCCGCGTAGACAGCGAGGTAATCGTTACCGTCGACTCGCAGAGCGGGAATCCCAAACGCCACTCCCCTCGCAGCAAAAGTGGTGGCGTGACCGCGGGCGACACCTTGGTAGGTTGAAATTGCCCACTGGTTGTTCACGATATTCAGCACGACCGGGGCGCTGTAGGTGGAGGCGAACACCATGGCCGAGTGGAAATCAGACTCCGCGGTGGATCCCTCTCCGATCCACCCGGTCGCGATCGCCTTCTCACCCTTGATGGCCGACGCCATTGCCCAACCAACCGCCTGCACGAACTGAGTGGCCAGGTTGCCTGAGATCGAGAAGAAACCGTGAGCTCGAGACGAGTACATGATCGGCAGCTGGCGGCCCTTCAGCGGGTCAGCTTCGTTGGAGAAGATCTGGTTCATCATGTCGACAAGCGGGTAGCCGGCGGTTACCAGCAGACCCTGCTGCCGGTAGGTGGGGAAGCTCATGTCGCCCGGTTCGAGGGTGGTCTGGAAAGCGCAGGCAACAGCCTCTTCTCCGAGAGCCCGCATATAGAACGAGGTCTTGGCTTGTCGCTGCGCGTTCATCATTCGACGATCAAGCACCCGAACGCGCAACATGTTGGCCACACCAGCGATCAATTCTTCGGGTGAGAGTTCTGGGGCCCAGGGGCCCACTGCGACTCCATCGTCCGTGAGTACTCGGATGGTTTGGAAAGCGAGATCCCGCATGTCTTCGGGCTCTTCGTCGACCGGCGGCTTCCGGACCGCTCCTGGCAACGTAAAGGCTCGATCAGAGAAGTCTGGGACGTCTCCGGGACGAAACGCCGGCGCCGGCATAGAGAGTTCAAGCGGCTCGTACTCAGTCATGGGTCTGCAATCGGATCCTCTCGCCCCCATGATAAAGCTAAGCCAAAGCCAATGGAGCCCCACACTTCATCGTCCATTATCTCGCCCCCAAAGGGTGGGTTCAGGCTGTCTTTATTGGGCGACCCGCTCTTGTGAGGAGCCAGATCGTGAACGTTAGCTCCGCGACGATCGAAGGTACTGCCACGATCGCGAGGAACACGTTCTCGTAGGCTTCATAGTTGCTGAACGCCAAGTTGGCGACAGTATCAAACACATAAGTAGTCCCAGCTACGAGCAAGATGATGCCAATGAGCCTCGGCATGTATTGCGACTTGACCATCAAATAGCCGAGCAACGCAAGGTGGAGGCCGAACATCAGCAGTCCAATGAGCCAGGTGATGGTGAACGCATCGAGAACGCTCATAACTTTGCTCGCGGACTGCTCAAGTGAGAACCCAGCGGCTGGTGTCTCCACAAGACGAAGAGCTACTACTAGAAAGACCGTCGCGACGCCTAGGAAAACTGTGTAGACCAACCTCAGCCAAGCAGCTAGCAGCGACAGGCCTCCGTTCACCGGCCTGAAGAGCACATGTAGGAGCCACGCTATGAAGACATCGAGGACGAAGATGGCGAGGAACCCAACAATGCCTGCCCTAAACAAACCGGCAGACCCGGCAATGTTCTCCACCGTTGCAATAGCGTCCCCGGACCCCGTCAGTCGTTCAAGTACGAAGAAGTTGGAGAAGATCCCGAGGGCGAATAGGCCTATATAGGCAACCGCCGCGAGCTTGGCAGCCCGGCGTACCGGCATGTCAGCAACCACCTGTGAATCGGTCATGCTGCCACCGCCCGGTCCACTGGAACGTTCGTCGATTCAGCTCGCGAGAAGCCGTTTTTGAACAGCCAGAATGGGAGTGCCAACTCAAAGAGCCCGCCGGGAATCGACATCATCAAACCAACCCCAAATCCAGAGAGCTCGAGCACGGCTCCCGTCATGAGAAAGGCGTAACCGACCACTCCCAGCAGAGCAAGCGGACGAGGCACCAGGCTCGTCCTGTAGAGCAGGTAGGTGAAGCCGATGCTCCCTAACCCGAGGACCGCCATTGCCACTTGGTATGCATTGAAGTTGACCGCATTCGCTGCTTCCACGAGAGAAGGGTCCTGAAGTCGCCCGATCGAGAGCAGGCTTGCGATCCCCAACCCGAGCATCAGCCCTTCGATGATCCTGGTGGCAAGGTATTGGCTTGCTACCCGCCGGCTGTACCGACGCAGAATCGGGAGCATGAGCACCCCAATCGCGATCACGACGGCTGAGTTCAGAGCCATCAGTACTGTGCCTGTAATGAAGGTGGCTCGGTTGTTCGTCACCGCCATCAAGGGATCGGAACTGTTGAGCACCGAATCAACGAGGCCGCTGCCGACCCCGTAGGTGAGCATCGCAGCGAGGAACAGGCCTCCGACGATTCTTGCGACTGTCTTGTTTTTCTGCATAATTGAATTCCCTAGCTTTACGTTGTAAGGTAGGTTACCATACGTCGTAAGGTTGTCAAGAAGGGAGTCACAGATGACGAAGGATGAACAGCGAGCTCCTCTCAGCCGCGATCGGGCTATCGCGGTGGCCATCCGCCTTGCCGATGAAGGTGGCATCGACTCGCTGACCATGCGAAAGCTGGCGAAGGAACTTCAGGTGGAGGCCATGTCCCTCTACTACCACGTCCCCAACAAGGACGACATCCTCGACGGAATGGTGGACTCCGTCTTTTCCCAGATTGGCTTGCCAGCCGCCGACACCCCGTGGAAGAAGGGAATGCGTGACCGGGCCCACTCAGCCAGAAACGTACTCAACCTCCACCCATGGGCGGTGAGTCTCATGGACTCTCGGACGTCACCAGGTCCAGGAACGCTCGCCCACCACAACGCTGTTTTGGGATGCCTACGAGAAGGCGGATTCTCCGTGGCAATGGCCGCTCACGCGTTCTCCCTGCTCGACGCGTACATCTTCGGCTTCGTACTGCAGGACACCAACCTGCCGTTTGAAAGCCCTGAGGAACTACAAGCTCTTGCTGATTCAATCATGGAAACCTTCCCCGTAGAGGCATTCCCCCATATGTACGAGCTGACTATCGAACACGTCCTCAAGCCGGGCTACAACTACGGAGATGAGTTTGACTACGGACTGGAGCTCATCCTGGACGGTCTCGAGGTTCGTCTGAGCACAGCCAAGTCATAAAGGGGGGTCATCGATCCATTCAGTTCCTTTCCACCAGCTCGCGGAACTCGTCTGGCACTGAACTCTTCTTACCCAGTTCGACCGAGCCGTAGCCCACAGACTTGCGCCCGAATTTGTCCCGCACTTCATCCACCTTGCGGTCGAGCACCCACCGGGATGCTCCTTTCTCAGTTCCGGGTCGACGCTCGGATCCGTCGAGGTCGAGCTGCAATTCAAGCTGTAGCACAGCGTCCTGGCGCATCTGGGACACCGAGATGGCGAGCAGAGAGATGACCCGCTCGCGGGTGTTCTCTTCCAGCGCCAGATCGACCAGATCCTTAGCTACCTCGGCCAAGATGACGGTGGAAGAAATCGGAGCCGATAGCGTGACAGATCGGGTGATAGCGCGCATGTCCTCAAACCGCAGGCGCACGCTGATGGTCTTACCCGCATACTGCTTCTTGCGAAGTCGAGTCGCCACCCGATCTGCGAGATGGCGCAGAGTCCTCACGATCAAGTCCTCCGTAATCACTTGCTTGCCGAGGGCAGACTGAGCGCTCATCGACCCCGAACGCCGATGTGTCTCCACCTCGCGACGGTCGCGATTCCAAGCGAGGGCACCCAAACGGCTTCCAACCGCTCTGCCCAGTAGCGATTCGAGCGACCTGCCGGGCATTTCTGCAAGTTCTCCGATAGTGAAGACGCCACTGTCCTCAAGTCGTTGTCTTGTGACCGGACCAACACCCCACATGAGTGACACAGGGAGGTCGTGCAGGAAAGCTAGCTCAGTGTCAGGATTCACAACGATGAGCCCATCGGGCTTGGCTACCTGTGAAGCGATCTTGGCGAGGTGTTTGGTGCGAGCGACTCCTACCGAAATCGGCAGACCCAGCTCATCCCTGACCCTCTTTCGCACCTGCCTTGCCATCGTCGCCGGGCTGCCGAACAACTGGACAGATCCTGAGACATCGGCAAACGCCTCATCAATCGAGATCCGTTCGATGAGCGGAGTGAAGTCACGCAATACATCAATCGCCGCGTCCCCGAGCCTCTTGTACTCACCAAAAGTGCCGCGAACAAACTTCAATTGCGGACACAGCTCGCGAGCCTTGCGGCCCGACATTCCCCCACTAACCCCAAAGGCCTTGGCCTCGTACGACGCCGCTAGCACCACCCCTCCCCCGACAGCGATCGGGATACCTCGCAGCGTCGGGTCTAAGAGCTGCTCGACCGACGCGTAGAAGGCATCAAGGTCCGCATGAAGAATGGTGGCCGCTTCTGCCATAGGCTCACCATAATCGAACAGACGTTCGATACCCAAAATACGGAACTAGAACTAGAACTAGAACTAAGACAGGCATCAAGCCCAAAACGGGCGAACTGCCTCAGGCACTAGCTCGGGCTCGAGCTCGAGTTGGGCTTGGCTTGGCTCGTCTAGGTCTAGGTTTAGGTCTAGGTCTATTTACGCGGTGCTGATCATTCCTTCGTGGGTGTAGCAGTACGCCCAGTTATCCCCCGGCTCGGCCGAACGGACCACAACATGGTCGGTGGCTGCAGCGTGCTTTGAAGCGTGCTGGTTCTTGGATGAATCACAACATCTGATCATCTTGCAATCCACGCAGTAGCGCAGGTGCACCCACACATCACCCAGCTCGATGCATTCGAAGCATCCGCCAGGAGCGATGTCGTCCATTGGTACATTCTCTAGCTCTTCGCACGGTGCTGACATGTCTGTTCCTTCATCTGATGGATCGGCAAGAGGCAAGGTAACCGAAAACACGGTGCTGCCGGGCTCCGAAGTGACAACTACTTCCCCGCGATGCTTATCAGCAACGATGCCGTAGCTGATGTCAAGGCCCAAGCCAGTGCCCTTTCCTGGGGCTTTGGTTGTGAAAAACGAATCGAAGACCCTGTCGACAATGTCCGCCGGAATACCAGGACCGTTGTCCTCCACCTCAACCACCAAATCCTTGTCCCGAACGAAGGACCTGATGGAGATGATCCCCTCCTCCATCTCGGACGAGGTGATCGAATCCGCAGCGTTGTCTAGAAGATTCGTCCAGACTTGGTTGAGTTCGCTTCCATAGCCCTGAATCCTTGGAAGGTCATCTTGATAGTCACGGATGAGGCGAATTGATCCCAGTTTCGACTTCAGGATGAGGAGCGTGTCCTCAATCCCATCCACAACGTCCACCTCTTGTATTGGCGCTTGATCCAAGAAAGAGTAGGACTTAAGGGCCTTAACGATTTCAGAGATTCGCGCTGATCCCGACGCAATCTCCCTCACCAAGCCAGCAATCGAGTGAGCCTCGTTGGCCCCCAAAAGCACGTCCGCGAGATGGTCGCCAAGGACTCCGCCCAGTCGGTCCAGATCGGCGGTATCCAAGCCCATGCCGACAACGCTGGCCGCGACCTCCCACGGGCTGTCCAGATCTGTCGATTCAAGCCAATCTGAGACCTCGTCCTCTAGATCGGCCTGCTCGAGCGAGTCGAGCGGTGGGCGGGCGGCAGCTCTAGCCGTAGCCATCAGCTCGGTAACCTCGGCCGTCTGGACCTCGTTCATGTCGCCAGACGCCCTAGGGCGTGAGGCCTGTCCCTCGACTAGTTCTGCCAGCTGTTCGGATGCCCGCTTCACAGCGGCGGCGGGATTGTTCAACTCATGAGCCACCCCAGCGGTCATGGTCCCCAATTGTGCCATCCGTTCACTCTGCCGGAGCCTGCCTTCAGTTGAACGAACCTTGTCGAGAATGGTCTTGAACAAGCCACTCGCTGCAGACGGGCTCGTAGCAAGCAGGCGGGTAATTACGTTCTTGTCAATGGAGAGGACGACGCAACTGCCTCGAGCAGCTCCAGAGGCGTTCCGTGGGTTGTCTTCGAGCAGTGACATCTCGCCTATCACTTCGCCGGCATGTCGAACGGCCAGCAGGACCTCCTTGCCCGCTGATGCCTTGAAGATCTCTAACTCACCTGCCTCGATCACAAAGGCCGCATCGCCGCTGTCTCCCTCTCTGAACAAGAACTCACCATCTGAGAGATGTATCCGCTCAACCGAGGTGCACAGACTTTCCAGATCCTCGTCACTGAGGTGCGCGAACAGAGGGACTAAGCGGAGCGTTTCAAACACTCAGACCTCCGAGATGTACTGGTGAACAAAGCTAACCACCACAGAACCTTGGCCTACGGCGGAGGCCACTCTTC
>CAXMPE010000145.1:0-14893 GCA_964195245.1 uncultured Verrucomicrobiales bacterium
CAGGGGTCGTCAGTCCGACTGGTAGTTTTAGTGCTATCAAACGGCCGGCAGGCTCGACTGCGTAGTGGAAGGGGGACGAACCCAAGTGGCAGAAGAAGAAGTAGCTTGGGGAGCTACCGAGCAGTTGGCTGGGAGTGGGCCCCGCCCGAAGATGGTGTACGCCTTCGGTCCCGAGCGTACGGAGGGGAGCGGAGCTCTCATCGCATTGTTGGGTGGCAAGGGGGCCAACCTTGCAGAGATGACTGCCATCGGCCTCCCGGTGCCTCCGGGCTTCACCATCACGACGGATACGTGCGCTCTCTACCTCGATAACGGTGGCCTGGTTCCGGCGGGCTTGACGGACGAGGTAGAGCAAAATCTCCGCGTCATTGAACGCGCCACCAATAAGCGGTTTGGAGGGGTCGGGGCGCCCTTGTTGGTCTCGGTTCGAAGCGGAGCGGCGGTGTCAATGCCGGGAATGATGGATACGATCCTGAACTTGGGGCTGACTGATGACACAATGGTGGGCCTTGCAGAGTTGAGCGGCGACGAGCGGTTCGCTTGGGACGCGTATCGACGGCTCATCAACATGTTTGCTGGCGTCGTGATGGACGTCGACCATGAACACTTCGAGACTGCGTTCACCGCCATCAAGAACCGTTACGGCGTCACCGAGGACACTGATGTCCCCTCCGAGGGTCTGAAGGAACTCTGCGAGCAATACAAGGCGGTATACCGCGAGGAAGTAGGGGAGGAGTTCCCACAGGATCCAGAAGTCCAGCTTCAGTTGGCTATCGAAGCGGTCTTTCGGTCGTGGAACTCCAAGACAGCGATCGCGTATCGGGCGATTAACGATATTTCGGGGCTATCGGGGACGGCAGTCTCAGTGCAAACGATGGTGTTTGGCAACATGGGCCATGACTCGGGAACAGGCGTAGCGTTCACCCGCGATCCGTCCACTGGTGCAAATGAGTTGTTCGGAGAGTTCCTAGTCAACGCGCAAGGCGAGGATCTTGTCGCGGGTATCAGGACACCCCGCCCGGTGTCTGAGATGATCGGGTGGGACGCGGCAGCCTTCGAGAGTCTGCTTGACGTGCGGGCACAGCTTGAGCAGCACTATCAGGATGTACAAGACATTGAGTTCACGGTCGAACGCGGTACCTTCTGGATGCTGCAGACGCGGACGGGCAAGCGTACGGCTGCAGCAGCTATCAAGATCGCCGTTGACATGGTCGAGGAGGGATTGATTGGTCGCCGTCGGGCGCTATTGGGAGTTCCGGCTAGTGACCTGACCCAGCTGCTCCTTCCCAGTTACACAACAGCTGACAAATTGGGCGCCGAACTCCTTGCCACCGGGCTTCCCGCCTCGCCAGGGGCGGCTTGGGGCAAGTTGGCCTTTACTGCAGATGAAGTGGTCGAACGTACAGCTACTGGTGAACAGGTCCTGTTGGTACGGCGCGAGACATCCCCCGAAGATGTCGAGGGGATGCATCACGCTTCAGGTGTGCTCACCTCCACTGGCGGCATGACTTCGCACGCCGCTGTGGTAGCTCGAGGATGGGGGAAGTGTTGCGTTGCAGGCGCCGGTGCCCTCCAGATCAACGCCGCCGAAAGAACCGTCACTATTGGGGACCGAGTCCTTGGCCCCCAGGACGTCTTGTCCATAGATGGGGCAACCGGTGAGGTCTTCGTCGGGCGAGTGGACGGCTCTCGACCTCAATTGTCAACCGACTTTGAGACGATCATGAAATGGGCCGACGCGGAACGGCGGCTGGAGGTGCGCGCGAACGCCGATTCGCCTTCCGATGCTGAGCGAGCTCGAGCCTTTGGGGCGACTGGTATTGGTCTCACGAGGACGGAGCACATGTTCTTTGACGGGCAGCGCATATCTGCGATGCGTCAGATGATTTTGGCGGACACGACCGAGGGTCGAGTTGGCGCTTTGGCCCGGCTGTTGCCGTACCAACGCCGTGATTTCGAGGGCATTCTCACCGCAATGGAAGGCTTGCCGGTCACCATCCGATTGCTGGACCCTCCACTCCACGAGTTCCTTCCCAACGACGAGCATTCGCAGCGAGAGCTGGCTGAAGAGATGGGTGTGTCGAGTAGGTTCATTAGCGAGCGAGTCGAGGCCCTTCATGAAAGCAACCCCATGCTGGGTCATCGCGGGTGCCGACTCGCCATCACCTTCCCCGAGATTCTTCATATGCAGGTCACTGCGATTGCCGAAGCCACCATTGCCTGCCGATTGGCCGGCATCGATGCTCAACCAGAAATCATGGTGCCGCTCGTGGGCACAGATAGGGAACTCGCTTTGCTGAGGGCCGAGGCTCTTTCGACCGTCGCTGGGGTCCGGCGTCGCTTGGACTTCGATGAGGAGTTGGTAATCCCAGTAGGGACCATGATTGAGATACCCCGAGCCGCCCTTACGGCTGGCGCGGTGGCGCTCGAAGCCGACTTCTTCTCCTTCGGTACCAACGACCTGACTCAACTGACTTCTGGTTTCAGTCGTGATGACGTCAGCGCCTTCCTCCCGGAGTACCTCGAAACCGGACTGCTCGAGCATGACCCTTTCCAGACGATTGACGTACGTGGTGTGGGGCGGCTTGTCGAGATTGCCACCGCCGAAGGACGTGCAGCCAAGCCTGACCTGAAGGTTGGCGTGTGCGGCGAGCACGGAGGCGATCCGGCGTCAATTGCGTTCTTCGACCAGGTGGGCGTCGACTACATCAGCTGTTCGCCGTTCAGAGTCCCCACCGCTCGGCTGGCTTCGGCCCAATCAGCGATTCGGGCCGACATTGCCTCAACAGTCGCACGCCATCCGAGCTAGCCGCGATGCGGCGACTACTCGACAGTCACCGTCTTGGCGAGGTTCCGAGGCTTGTCGACATCCAGGCCGCGGTTCTTGGCTATCCAGTACGAAAATAGTTGCAACGGAACTACGCCAAGGACGGGGCTCAGCATCTCCTCGGTGGGAGGGATGGTCATCACATCGTCCGTAGCTCGCAAGCCCTCATCGTCACCTTCGGTGAGCAGGAGAAGTAGGTTGGCTCCTCGGGCCTTCATCTCCTCCATGTTCGCCAAGGACTTGCTGTGAAGATCTCCCTGGGGGACCACTCCAACAACAACCACACTGTCGTCGATAAGGGCGATTGGCCCGTGCTTCATCTCGCCGGCTGGGTAGTACTCAGCTCGCGCATAGGAGATTTCTTTGAGTTTGAGCGCACCCTCGGCTGCTGTGGCGCATGACACACCGCGGCCGAGGAAGAAGAAGTCACGAACGTTTGTCCACTTGTCCGCCAGGACCTTGATGGACTCAGCCCGCTCGAGAATACCTTCAACTTGATCTGGCAGGGCTTTGATATGGTCGAGTAGGACAGCTCTCCGCCCTGCGTCAAGTGAGCCCCGCTCTTGGGCAAGGTACACCGAGAACAGCAGCAACAGCACCAACTGCGAGATGAATGTCTTGCTTGCGGCGACGCCAATTTCGGGCCCGGAACGTGTGTAGAGCGTCGCATTGGCGTACCGGGCCATCGACGAGTCGACGACGTTTGTGACCGCAACGACGTAGGCGCCTTGTCTCGCGGCGTATCGGACCGCGGCCAGAGTGTCGATGGTCTCCCCGGATTGAGAGATACCGATGACGAGTGTCTTTTTGTCGAGGACTGGCGCCCTGTAGCGGAACTCGGAAGCGATATCGATCTCGACAGGCATCCTGGTCCAGCGTTCTAGGGCATACTTGGTCATCATTGCCGCGTGGTAACTAGTACCGCAGGCAATCACGAAGACCTTGTCGAAGTCTCTCGCAGCCGATCCCGATAGGGGGATCTCGGGAAGAACAACGTTGTTCTGGTCATCAATCCGCCCTCGAAGAGTGTCTCGCATGGCGTGCGGTTGTTCGTAGATCTCTTTGATCATGAAGTCGTCGTAACCGCCCTTTTCGGCGGCTTCAATGTCCCAGTCGACCTGCCGTACTTCGGGCGTGACAACGGTGCCATCGAGGTCGGTTACCTCAACGCCGCCAGGGAGGAGAGTGACGATTCGATCGTCGTCGATCACCAACATCTTGCGCGTATGGGTGAGAATCGCTGGGATGTCTGACGCGAGGAAGTTCTCTCCGTCGCCTAGACCGACCACCAGCGGGCTGCCGTTGCGCGCCGCAACGATTGTGTCGGGATCTGAGGTTCTGATGACAGCGATGGCGAGTGCTCCCTCGCATTCCATCATTGTCTTGCGTACTGCTTCGACCAAAGTGAGATCGGCGTGGCTTTCGATGAGGTGAGCCAGCACCTCTGTGTCTGTGTCTGAGGTGAAGGTATGGCCAGCGGCGGCCAAACGGTCCTTGATCCCCGCATAATTCTCGATGATGCCGTTGTGTACCACCGCTACGTCTTGTGAGCAGTCGACGTGAGGATGAGCGTTGTCCTCAGTTGGCGGTCCATGCGTGGCCCACCTCGTATGGCCAATGCCGGCGCCTGTGGAGCTGAAGTCTCCATTGAAAGCGTCATGAAGATCGGCGATACGCCCTGCGTTGCGAAGTCTCGAGATGCCGTCTGAGGATATCGTGGCAATCCCAGCGGAGTCATAGCCCCGGTACTCAAGGTGGGCGAGCCCTGGCAGGATCACCTCAACCGCGTTCTGCGGTCCAACGTAGCCAACAATTCCGCACATACTTATCTCCTTGCTCAGGAGAACGCGCTCACTGGTGTAGCCGCACGAGCATCGTGCCGCTCCAACTCGGGTCGGTGTCTGTTCCGAGATTGCTCTCGGGTTTTCACCGACGCGTTACGACTTTGGAAAGCCGAGAGGACATCCGCCGAATGTTTCGATAATCCTCTTCCTCGTCGCCCACCAAGGTGGGCCAGGCGCTAGAAGGTAGTGCGTTCTCAGTTGTGGCTGACAGTGTACCTAGAGAACGAACTAGAACTAGAACTAGAACGAAGACAAGGGCCAGGGCCAAGCCACAGCCCTCCGGACACTGTTCAAACCGGGGTTGCCCTGTTCTAGTTCTAGTTCTAGTCCTAGTTCTTGGAGCTAGGGTTTAGCAATGGAGACTTTGGGAATCGGCCTTGACTTGTGTGAAATTGATCGGGTTGCTCGGCTGCTCGAGAAGTATCCCCGCTTCCAGGAACGTTGCTTCACCGAACATGAACGTGAGTACGCGAATCGGTTCGCGTTGCCAGCGAGGAGGTTTGCCGCCCGGTTCGCTGGTAAGGAGGCCGTCATGAAGAGCCTCGGGACCGGGTATCGGCAGATCCGGTGGCAGGATGTTGAAATCACTGGGGGAGGTGCACCAACTGTCAATCTCAGAGGGACGGCCTCCCGCAGAGCGACCCAGTTGGGGGTGTCGGTCGTCCGGGTCTCAATTACTCACACAGATGAGACGGCAATGGTGATTGCGATGGCAATAGGGTAGACCGCTAAAGGCGACCCTGTGGGCTGCCGATTCTTTGTAACTCTCCCTGAGAAGATGAGGAATGCCCTCCAACTCGACCGCGCTACATTCCAAAGAGAATTGTTACCCGGACTTTGCGGTGCCCCGAGCCAAAGCTGTGCGCCGATCTGGATTGGTTGAACAAGCACCGAGGTTCAAGCTGAATGTGTTGCAGGCTTTGCTGATTCCCGCCGTGGGCTCAATTGTGATGGTCGCTCTTTCAGAAGAACGAATGGGCCTCGAGGGTATCTCATGGATCCTTTTGACTTTAGCGGCGGTCGCAGCGCTTCCCCTCCTAGGGCGAATTGGACGGCGTGGTGGTGTGGCCGCCTTCGGGGTTTTCTCGATGCTGGTGTTGGCTCACTCTGAAGTGTTTGGTTGGCCGTTAGACCTGCGAGAGGCCCAGCTCGTAGTCGCCCTTCTGGGCTTTGCTTTGATGTTTTACCTTACGGGTAGCGAGATGGCCATTGGTGTGGTGTTGAGCGTTGTGTTCTTTGGAAGTTCGGTTCTGTCGCGAGGTATCGACTTTTCGGTGGAGGCGCTCAGCATGCCGTTGGTGCTCACAGGAGTACTGGCAGCAACCGCCGCAGCCATTGGTTAGACGCTCAGGAGGGAGCGGGAAAGCAGGGAGAAGTACCAGCGGTTTATTGAGTCGGCACCGCTCCCCATGTGGGAAGTCGATCTATCGGGCATACAGGCGTTGGTGCAAGAGATGCGCTCTGAGGGCATGCGAGTGTTCTGCTCGCACATGGCTGAGAATCCTGAACTGCTTGGCGAAGCATCCCGCCGTTTGCGAGTGCTCACGGTAAACCCGCTGGGGAAGATGCTTTTGCCTGCCGGAGGCGTCGCCACCGATCTCGCATTGAGGTTGGATCGGCCGATAAACAAGGCACTGCTGACATCGATCCTGAAGGGCTTCTGGGGGAGAGGTAGCGTCGATGAGCTAGATGTCTCGTTTGGCGAAGGAGGAGACGCCGAGCACTATCGTTTCTCTGCCTACGGTGACGGGCTAGCCCAAGGGGACGTAACTAGGGTCACTGTTATCGCTTCTGACGTGTCTGAAGACAAGAACCATGGCGCCGACTTAGAGCGTCAGATGGTCGATCGTGAGCGTTTCGTTGCTTCGATAGCTCACGAGATTCGCACCCCACTCTCTACCGTTGTTGGACTTGCGCAGTCGATTCTTGAAACTCCCGATATGGCTGGCTCGGAGCGAGTCGAGCTTCTGGACATCATGGTCCGAGATGGGCAGGATCTTGCAGGGATAGTAGAGGACTTGCTGGTTGGTGCCCGCCTAGACATGGGAGCCTTACGGATCGTTCTTCAGGATGTGATAGTACGCGATGAGGTTGACGCAGTCCTTGCGGCGCTTGGCATGCAAGCGAGCGTCTCCGTTGGGGCTGGAGAAACCGTTGTTGGCAACAAGATCAGATTTAGACAAGTGGTCCGGAACATGCTGACGAACGCTGGCCGGTACGGCGGGTCAGAACTAAGAGTTATCTACAGCTCGAACGGCACCACCGGGTTCGTGGAAGTCCGTGACAACGGGGAGGCGATTCCTGTTGAGGACAGAGAGAAGATGTTCCAAGCGTATGAGCGACTGCATCATCGCCCAGGCGTGACTGGCTCGGTGGGTTTGGGCCTGCCTGTCAGCCGAAGTCTTGCCAGGGCCATGGGTGGAGACTTGGAGTACGACCACGACGGTCGAGAGTCGATCTTTCGAGTGAGTCTTCCCGTAGCGAAAACAGCGAGGCGTTCCATCAAGGTGGGGACAGCCGTCTAGCTCTAGAGCTTGTCTCGAGCGATCCGGACTCAATCGAACGCCGACGCGGTAACCTGAGGCCGTGACCCGGCCTACGTGGATTGAAGTTGACCTGGGCGCGGTGCGGTCGAACGTGTCGGCGTTCGCAGCTGACGTTGCCCCTGCCGAAGTATGCGCCGTTGTTAAGGCCGACGGGTACGGGCATGGCGATGTTCCCGTAGCCCAAGCCTGCCTTGACGCGGGTGCAACAGTGCTGGCCGTGGCTCTCGTTGAAGAGGGCGTCCGCTTAAGGGAGGCGGGCATTGAAGCACCGATCCTGCTTCTCAGTGAACCACCGCTTGGCGGCATTGAACGCATTAACCGCTGGGCCCTCACTCCTTCGATCTACAGCGCCAGTTTCCTCAGTGCTCTCGAGGCTTCTAGGCAATCTCGGATAGCGGTTCACTTGAAGCTCGACACGGGCATGCATCGAGTTGGCGCCAACCCCGCTGAGTCTCTAGCGCTTGCGCGCCAGACGCATCGATCAGATCGGCTGGTTCTTGGAGGGGTGTGGACGCATTTCGCCTCGGCTGAGTCAGACGCTGAGTTCACGGAAAGTCAGATGAGGGCCCTCACAGACTTTGTTGCGGAGCTGGAGGCTGATGGCATCCACCCAGGGATCCTCCATGCTTCTAACACTGCTGGTGCCTTGGCCTATCCAGGTGCGCACCTAGATATGGTTCGTATTGGCATCGGGACCTACGGCCTGCTTCCCGACGCAAACCTCGATCGACTCTCGCTGACACCGGCGATGAAGGTTGTGTCCGAAGTCTCCAAGGTCACCCGATTCCCGAAGGGGGAGCGCCTGTCCTACGGAAGGGTGACACCGCTCGCCGGTGATGCATGGGTGGCAACAGTCCCTATTGGGTACGCAGATGGCTACCGACGCCAACTGCACGGTGATGGCGTTGCGCTTCTTAACGGTGCACGATGTCGGCTCGCCGGAACCGTCACGATGGATCAGATCATGCTCGTCTGTTCCGATGAGCCCGCCGTTGGTGATGAGGTGGTGTTACTGGGGACTCAGGGCGATGAAGCGGTGACGGCCGACGACTGGGCCGGCTGGATGGGCAGCATCAACTACGAGGTAGTGACCGGCATGAGTGCTCGACTCCCGCGCCGATACCTGAACGCCGGCGCTTGACTGACGTGCTGATCGCCTAGAATTCTGCTCAGATCTTATGGAAGTCTCCACCTCGTCATTCATTGAAACCAAAGCCGTCGGCCGGCGCCTAGCCAACCTGGTTCGTCCGGGAGATGTCGTGGTCCTGGAGGGCGGTCTCGGTGCAGGGAAGACCGCCTTCACGTCGGGCCTGGGCGAAGGATTAGGGGTTGATGAACCTGTAACTAGCCCAACCTTCCTCCTCATGAGGTCATACGACTCGGGCTTTGTTCGTTTGGTACATGTTGATGTGTACCGGCTTGGCTCGCTAGGCGAGTTCGATGAACTGTTCGCGCTGGAAGAAGCCGTGCAAGGTGTCCTTGTCATTGAGTGGGGCGATTCGGTGGCGGCGGCCCTGCCGGAGGATCGCTTGACGATTCGATTTGAGCACAAGGGTGATGACCATCGACTCATCAGCTTCCTCCCGGGCGGATCATGGGTGGACCGGGATCTGAAAGGAGTGTCTCGATGAAGCTTGTTGCGATAGAGACGGCAACTGATGCTTCCAGCGTCGCGTTGACTGATGACAGGCAGCTGGTGGCTTCGGCTGTTCGAGTCGACCGGCGGGGACATGGTGAGTTCCTGGTGTCGGCCTTGGACTTCTGTTTTGACCAAGCCGGCTGGACGCCTGATGACATTGAAGGCGTGGTCGTTGATATCGGTCCTGGTATGTATACGGGTATTCGTGTGGGATTGGCAACGGCGCAAGGCCTTGCGGCAATGATCGGGGTGCCGATTGTTCCAGTCTCATCGCTCGATGCGCTTGCTCTGCGGGCGGCGACCGGGAGACGACGGATTTGGGCTGTTGTGAATGCCCGACGCGGAGAGCTAGCTGTGTCTTCCTATCAGCCGGTACCGGGCGGTGTCATCAAGCAGGCGAGTGCCGAGATTGTCACTTACGAAGCTTTCAGGGGGATGTTGGAGAGCTCGTCGGATGACCTCTTAGTTGTTGGAGAGACAGAAGCGCTACCAAGTGGGTTCTTCAACGGGTTGCATCGGGTGAAGGTAGGGCGCCCCCGATTCCCATCTGCAGAAGTCCTGGTCGATCTGGCCGTTGTTCGCTTCGAGCAGAATCAGACGCCCGCTCCAGAAGAGATACGACCAATGTACCTTCGGGAGGCCGACGTGCAGATCAGCTCGAAGCATCTCCAAGGACACGGTCCCTGGGGGGAGTTGCTGCCGTGAGGATTCGTCGGATGCTACAGGGCGATGTCGCCAGCGTTCTCGAGATAGAGCGGAGGGTGTACTCCCAGCCGTGGTCAGAGGCGATCCTACGTGACGAGCTTGGCCAGCCGCAGCGGTCGTACATTGTTGCCGTCGATGATGAACAGAACGTTGTTGGCTACGGTGGCGTGCTGCTGCTCGGCGAAGACGCGCATATCACAACAATCGCGGTGGACGGCTCAGCGCGGGGACATCGGCTCGGCACCAGGCTCATGCTGGAGTTGGTGGAAGCTGCACTCAAGCACCGGGCTCAGCACCTCACTCTTGAAGTGCGCTCCTCCAATCGCAGGGCGCAGAGCCTCTATGGTCGTTTCGGGATGGCTCCTGTGGGGGTACGCAAGAACTATTACATCGACGAGGATGCGCTGATTATGTGGGTCAATAACATCAACGACTTCGAGTACCAGGAGCGCATTGACAGTATCAAGGCAGACTTGGAGAGACTCTCGTGAGCGGCCCTACCGTCCTCGCTTTTGAAACCAGTTGCGATGAGACAGCTGTTGCTGTTGTTCGTGGGACTGAGATGCTTTCCAACGTCGTGGCCTCACAGATAGATATGCATGCTCGGTTTGGTGGAGTGGTCCCTGAGATTGCTGCAAGAGCTCACACAGAGATCATCCGTTCGCTGACACATCGGGCGATCGCTGAAGCTGGCATTCACCCAGACGATCTTGACGGAGTGGCAGCGACGCAGGGACCTGGGTTGGTTGGATCGCTTTTGGTTGGCCACTCCTTTGCCAAGGCCACGGCCTGGGCGCGGCAATTGCCGTTCGTGGGCGTAGACCATATGGAGGGACATCTGTCGGCCCCCTCGCTCGAGTTCGACAGCTTCGATCCGCCTGCGGTAGTGGTGCTGGTCTCAGGTGGTCACACCCAGATCGTGCACGTAAAGCGGTGGGGTGAGTACGAAGTGATGGGACGCACGATCGACGATGCTGCCGGTGAAGCGTTCGACAAGATCGCGAGATTCTTTGGCCTTCCGTTCCCTGGTGGTCCTGAGATTGATCGTGTCGCAAAAGAAGGTGACCCCACCTTCCATCGGTTCCCCAGGGCCCTCGCTGATCGCCCGTACGACTTCTCGTTCAGCGGGCTCAAGACCTCTGCCATAACGTTCGTGCAAAAAGCAGCTGCCAAGGGCGAACTTCCGGATCTGGCCGATGTGGCTGCCTCGGTACAAGAGGCCATTGTGGATGTCATTGTGACCAAGACCTTCAACGCGGTCGAAGCCACAGGCGTGCAGACGCTAGGCGGTGGTGGGGGAGTCATGGCAAACACCCGATTGCGGCAGCGATTGAGAGAAGAGTCAGATCGTCGAGGCATCCAACTTTGCTTGCCATCCCCAGCGTTGTGCACTGACAACGGAGCGATGATAGGTGTCGCGGGCGCTCGCCTTCTAGAAAAGGGCCAGTTCAGCAGTTGGTCCAACGGCGTTGACCCCAACATGAGGCTGGGCCTATAGGCCTGGCTGAATCAGGGGTCTAGTTCCTAGTACAGGCAGGTGGTAGAGTTAGCACTCTCCTCTCCAGACTGCCAATGGGCCCTCTGTGGGGGTGAATATACACACCTTGTTCTAACGGAGGAACAACATGAATCTCAAGCCACTTGGCGACCGGGTCGTCATTCTGGCGTCAGATGATGCAGAGTCGACCACCGCGTCGGGTCTCGTTATCCCAGATACCGCCAAAGAAAAGCCTCAGACCGGTGAAGTGCTCGCTGTTGGTCCAGGGACTCTGGACGAAGACGGCAATCACATTGCACTCGAAGTCACAGTTGGTGACGTCGTTCTGTACTCGAAGTACGGCGGCACAGAAGTAAAGCATGGTGGGGCTGATTACCTCATCGTGTCCGCCCGCGATCTTCTAGCCATTGTCGGTTAGGGAAGGAACCGCACATGGCAGCTAAAGAAATTCAGTTCGACGACTCAGCTCGTCGATCACTAGAAGCAGGCGTCGATAAGCTTGCGAACCTCGTAAAGGTAACGCTCGGACCCAAGGGTCGGAACGTCGTTCTTGAGAAGAAGTGGGGCGCGCCCACGATCACTAACGACGGTGTCACCATCGCCAAGGAAGTCGAGCTCGAAGATCCGTTCGAGAACATGGGCGCTCAGCTCGTGAAGGAAGTAGCGACCAAGACCAACGACGTAGCCGGAGACGGAACCACTACAGCTACTGTCCTCGCTCAGGCAATTGTTCGCGAAGGTCTCCGTAACCTCGCTGCTGGGGCAAACCCAATGGACCTTAAGCGAGGCATTGAGTCGGCGACAACCAAGGTTGTTGAGCACGTTGCAGAATTCTCCAAGGAAGTTGAAACTTCTCTCGAGGTCTCAAACGTTGCCGCAATTTCGGCTGGCGATCAGGAAATCGGCAAGAAGATTGCCGAGGCAATGGACAAGGTCGGCAAAGACGGAGTCATCACTGTTGAAGATGGCCAGACGTTCGGTATTGAGCTGGAGTTCACCGAGGGAATGCAGTTCGACAAGGGCTATATCTCACCGTACTTCGTCTCGGATCCCGACAGCCAAGAGGCGATCCTCGAGAACCCGTACATCCTCATTGCTAACCAGAAGATTGGCTCGGTCAACGACCTGCTGCCAGTCCTCGAGAAGGTAATGCAGTCCGGACGCTCGTTGCTCCTCCTCTCGGAGGATCTCGAAGGTGAAGCCCTCGCGACGCTTGTTGTTAACAAGATCCGTGGGACATTCTCCTCGGTTGCTGTGAAGGCACCTGGGTTTGGTGAGCGTCGTAAGGCAATGCTCCAAGACATCGCAGTGCTTTCGGGTGCGACCGTGGTCTCCGAAGAGGTCGGTCTCAAGCTCGACAGCGCGACGCTGGACCTGATGGGTACCGCTCGAAGGGTGATTGTGTCAAAGGACAACACCACCATCGTTGACGGCGCTGGTGACAGTGCTGAGGTTGCTGCCCGGATTGCTCAGATCGAGCGTGAGATCGAGAATACCGACTCGGATTGGGACCGTGAGAAGCTCCAAGAGCGTCTCGCCAAGTTGTCCGGTGGCGTTGTAGTTATCAAGGTTGGAGCAGCGACTGAAGTTGAGCTCAAGGAAAAGAAGCTCCGCATTGAGGATGCTGTTTCGGCGACTCGAGCTTCAATCGAAGAAGGAATCGTTCCCGGTGGTGGAACAGCTCTCCTTCGTGCTCAGCTAGCTGTTGACAAGATCCGGGGCGGCAACGCAGACGAGAAGGTTGGACGTGCGATTATTCGTCGGGCTCTCGAAGAGCCACTCCGCCAGATCGCCGTTAACTCGGGGCAAGAGCCAGGAGTCGTTGTAGACGCTGTTCGTTCCGCCGACGGGTACGTTGGATACAACGCTCAGTCTGACAAGTACGAGGATATGTTGGCTGCTGGTATTCCAGACCCAGCAAAGGTCACTCGCTCGGCACTACAGAACGCTGCATCGATTGCAGCGCTCTTGCTGACGACCGAGGCGCTAATTGCTGAGACGCCACAGCCTCCAATGCCGGCTGCCGGTGGTGGCCATGAGCATGGGCGAGGCATGGACTTCTAGTCCAGCCAAGCCTGAAAACAGAAGTGGAAAAGGGGCCCCTCGGGGCCCCTTTTCTGTGTTCCTAGTGAAGGAGGGAACGTGACTAGATGTTGCGGTTTTGACTCATTTGGGAGCGAGCTGCATCAAGACGAACTCGAGACTCAACGAGTTCGGCAATAGTTGCGTTGTTCGTGTGGAGTCCCTGGTGGTGGTTCCACGCATCCATGAGCGTGTTGAAAGCGACTGTGAACGACATAAGCTTTCCTTTCGAAAACTGGTTCCTTTGTTGAGCATAGTTTACCAAAGCGACAGACCGGCTGTGCTAGGAATACGTTGTAAAACAACGCTTCTGCGTTAGAATTAGCTAGTAAGATAGAGTTTAGCTTTGGAAAACACCGCTCGGCCGGTGCTTGCGACTGTTTACACAGCGCGAGTTGGTGTTTCGAGAAAATTGGAGGGATCTGTTGCACGTTGACGATATCGGTTGGGTTCTTCTTGAAGAGCTGCAACGGAACGCGAGAGCCAGCTTTCGGGAACTAGGCGAGAAGGTGGGCCTCTCGGCTCCAGCTGTTGCTGAGCGGGTGCGCCGACTCGAACGAGCGGGGGTGATCACCGGGTACTCGGCAACGCTCGACTTCGAGCGACTCGGCCTGTCGATCCTCGCTGTCATCAGGGTGAACGCCGTTGGAGGCTTTGTGGATCAAGTGTCGAACAATGCTGCCCTCCTCCCTGAGGTCTTATCGTGCCATCGCGTTACCGGAACTGAAAGTCACGTGGTGCGCGCTGTGGTCGGCTCTACGCTCCATCTAGAGGAGTTGATTCGCAAGTTGATCGAGGATGCCGGTCAGTCAACAACCATTACCAACATCGTTACCTCGTCGCCAGTGGTCAACGGCGTTGTGACGTCGCAACTCGCTGGGTAGAACCCGAAGCCCAAGGGCACTAGAGCCCGAGCCCAAGTTCAAGGGGTTCGGTACTCATGCTTCAACAGGCTGTAGAGGGTGTGGTCGACCCTTGCGCCATTCACCGTCAGCACCTCGCGGAGCACTCCTTCTTTGGTGAACCCGAGTTTCTCAGCGATGCGTTCTGAACCTCTGTTCCCAATGGCGATCCGGAGCGTCAGCCGGTGCATCTTCAGTTCCCCGAAGCCCAGTTCCACCATGGCTCTTGTGGCAGCGGTTCCTAGGCCTTTGTGGGCCTGATCGGTTCGGATCCAGTAGCCGATTTCGCCGACGCCGTACTGTTTGGAAGTCGCCCAGATCGATACGTTGCCCAGATGCTCATCGGGGTATTTGGTGGAGCGTATGGCGTAGTCATAGGCGCGTCTGTCCTTCCACGCTGATGAGGAATCGCGTAGGAACCGCATGCCCTCAAGGCGGTTGTAGCTGTCAGTTGCCCACGGGAGCCACCGGATGAGTTCTGGCAGCGAGGAGCGGACGGCTGTCACCAATGAGTCGAGATCCCTGCGTTTGAATTGCCGAAACTCAAGGTCGCCGTTGATGATGGAGGAAGGGGCGTGGAGCATTGGGATGGAGGTTACCAAATGCCAGTTCGACTCGTGAGTCGTTAGCGGAGAACGAACCTGCTGACTAGTTCGATGTGTGCAGTTTGGGGGAACATGTCGACCGGTTGTACCCACTCAAGCTGATAACCCGCCTCTTGCAGCAGCTTGGCGTCCCTCGCAAAGGTGCCTGGGTCGCATGAGACGTAGGCGAGTCGAGAAGCTTCGGTAGCAGCGATCACCTTGACCCCCGCCTCTTGGAGCCCGGCTCGGGGAGGATCAGCAATCAC
>CAXMPE010000146.1:0-3752 GCA_964195245.1 uncultured Verrucomicrobiales bacterium
GAGCTTGGTTCATTAGGCGAAGTAGCGGCCGACTTCCTGCGATTGGTGAGTAGTGCGGACTCAAGTCTGATTGTGTCTGGTCCACCTGGGGCAGGCAAGACCTCCATGTTGAGCGCGTTGTTGGACGCAACGCCGCCCACACTATGCATCAGGTCTTGCGAAGAAGTGAGAGAACTGAACGTAGCGCTGGTCCATGGGTCGTACTACGAGGCGAGGCCCGGGTCGCTGGACGGATCTGGTGAGATAACGCTTCGGGATCTGGTGAAGATGATCCTGGCGATGCGCCCCGACCGGATTGTTGTCGGTGAGGTGAGAGGTGCTGAGGCCTTTGAGTTAACCAGGGCGGTTAACGCTGGCTGTGGGTTCTCTGGGACTGTCCACGCTAACTCCGCTCGAGACGCACTGAGCGCTCTGGTCAACGCTGCTTTGATGGCGGGGGAGAACGTGACCGAGAGCGTTGTCCAGAGGGTGTTCGCTGACTGTATTGACGTGGTAATCCATCTCACGAGGCGAAGCTTGGCCGACGGGACGATCCAACGGCAAGTAGAGGAGATTGTTGCGGTGGTTCCCTCCCTGGCGGATGGCTTCTCTACCGAGGCATTGTTTGATCGCAAGGACGGAGGGGAGCTGGAGTGGACCGGAGCGCTGCCTCATCCCTCGTTCGTGGATCGCCTAGAACGCGACAACCCGGGTATCTTCGTTGCCGAGGTGCTGGCAGGAAGAGCAACGGTATGAGTTTCTTCGCATCATTGGCCTCCGGTCTGGCAGTTTCGCTCCTCTTGGCGCGGGGCTTTGGTTTGACTGGCTCGCGTTTTCGACCGAAGATTGCAAAGGATGAGAGTCAACGTCAGGCATGGCTCCATCAAGCAGGCGTGGATGTGACGTCTAGGCAGTTCGTCGGTTGGAGCCTCGCTGCAGGCCTGATTGCCTATTTGATCGTGTACTCGCTCACAGGCATAGTTGCCGTTTCGCTTCCACCCGCAGCAGCCCTTGCGGTACTCCCGCGGGTCTACTTCGCAAGACGCAGGAGTCGAGCGAGGGCAGAGGTCATCGCCGCTTGGCCCGATGCTTTGCGGAGTCTGGTGGCGTCGCTGCGAGCCGGGATGTCACTGACCAAGGGTCTACAGGAGTTGTCTCGCAATGGACCGGCTGCTCTCAGGTCGGTGTTCGAGGACTACCCAGGCAGAGCGGCGATGTTCGGGGTGGTGCCTGCCCTTGAGAGCATTCGAGAGCGGTTGGCAGATCCTCTGTCAGATCGTGTGATCGAAATCATACGGGTCGCCTACGAGCGTGGTGGAAGTTCGGTCCCCTCGATACTGGAAGATGTCGCCGCTGCCACGACCACCGACCTGCGGGTCGCCGAGGAGATCAAGTCTGAGGCGCTTGAGCAGAAGATCAACGCTCGAGCTGTGTTTGTGTTGCCCTGGTTTGTTCTTGTGGCCCTGACAGCCAAGCCCGGGGAGTTCCGGGATTTCTACTCTTCGCCGTTCGGCATCGTCGTTATCTTGGCGGCGGCTGTGATGTCGGGTGTGGGTATATGGATTGTCGGGCATCTGTCGAAGGATCCCGTTGAAGATCGAGTGATCGGGGTGAACCCGTGAGTCCCTTGGTTCTGTTTGCGTCGGTGGCCTCTGGTGGGGTCGTGGCGGCAGCGGTTTGGCTGCTCGTGGGGCCAACTCGACCGTTGAGCTCGAGGGTGATGGGGTATTCGCCCGAGGCCAGGTCTCGGTTAGGACTCAAGGTTGGCACCGGCCGTCTGGAAGAGTGGGGACCAGCCGGTCTTCGGGTATTCGCTCCCATGTTCCTTGGCATGGCCAGAGGTCTCAGCGCATTGGTGGATGCTGAGTCTGAAGAGGTGATGCTCCTTCGGCTTCGCCAGGCCGGAATGCTGACGGCGGTCGAACCCCATCGGAGGGTTGCCAGCTACCGGCTGCGCCAGCTGCGTCTGGCTGGGACGGGCCTTGCTGTTGGCGTCTCCTTGGGCGTGATCCTCTCGCTCAGTCTCGCCGGGGTAGCTTTGGTCGGAGTGCTGGGTCTCGTCGTTGGAGGAACAAAGCTCAGAGGAACCGTTGACAAAGCTATCGGCCGACGCCGAGAGCGCATGCTTCTAGAGATCTACACCCTTGATCAACTCCTAGCTTTGAGAATTCGGGCAGGCGGAGGAGTTATGGGGGCGCTCGAGGAGCTGTCCTCCCGAGGCCGCGGCGAGGTAGTTGGAGAGATCGTCGAGGCGCTCCGAGCGATTCGGGCGGGGGATGCCCCGGTCGATGCTTTCGAGCGGCTAGCTGTGTCGACGCCCGAACCACATTGCGCTCGCACCTATTTCCTCTTGGCCCAGGCCCAAGAGCACGGGTCAGATCTGGCGGAGGCGTTGCTGTCGTTGGCCAACGACGTGCGTTCTGACCGCCGCGAAGCTCTGCGTCGTCAAGCGGTGAAGCGAAGGGCAGCGATGTTGATTCCGACGATCGGGCTGATGGCACCGGTGATGCTGCTCTTCATCGTGGCGCCACTTCCGAGAATCATTTTTGGGGGCCTCTGATGAGGTCCGACTAGGCCGGGCAAGGGCAAGCAGTACCGACAAGAAAGAGGAGGAGAGGATGAAGTTACAACGATTCAGAGAGGACGACAGAGGACTCAGTACGGCTGAGCTGTTGGGGAACGCCGCTTTGGCAATTGCTGCCCTCGTGGCGATCTGGGCGCTACTTCAGCAGCTGGGAGTGGACATTGTGGGATGGATTCGCACCGCCGTTCTTGGGTAGGTTCCAGCGATGATGGTCTCACAACGGTCAGCTTCGTTCTGGCCGTTGCCCTCTCGCTGCTGATCTTCACAGGGCTCGCCAACGTGATTGTGGTGCAGTATGCGAGAGGTGTGGTCCGATCAGCGCTGGACGAGGCTGTTCGGGATGGGTCTCGGGCGGACGCGTCCGTGGACGTCTGTGTGGCCACTGCTGAGGCTTGGATGGACGATCTCTTGGGCGGGTCCCTCGGTGATGGCGTGGACACTTCCTGTTACCTCCGAGGCGAAGAGATAGTCGCGTCTGCGGACCTTCGTTTTGAGTCGTGGTTTCCTGGGGTACCCGAATGGGGGTTCTCGATGGAGGCTGTGATGTTGAAGGACTCGTCGTGAGGGAGCGAGGGTCGGTTCCGATCGAATTCGCCTTAGCGGTTAGCGTCCTCCTCATTCCGATGGTCGTACTCGTCGCCCTTGCTCCGAGATGGGTGGAGCACCGCGCCGGAGCACGAGTGGCAGCGGCGGAGGTAGCGCGATTGATAGTTACAGGCGACGGGTCGGCATCGACTGAGCTGAGAGCGACGAGCCTCGGACGTGAGATTGCCTCGAACTACGGCTTGAGCGAGGTGCGCGTGTCGCTGTGCCCGACCGGACCCTTCGATGAAGCCTCGTCCTGCGGAAGGCTTGATCGGGGCGAGGTCGCCGAAGTCCGGGTGTCCGTTCTCACTCCCGCCGTTGACTTTCCATTGCTTCGGTCTTTCGGCGCCATGTGGATCACCGTTTCGCACTCGGAGCAGGTCGATTTGTACAGGAGCCGACCGTGAGGCGAGATGAGGGGACGATTACCCTTTGGGTGCTTGGTCTGACGATGATGGTCTTGGCCTTGGGAGGCATTGGCCTCGATCTTTGGCGAGTCCTCGATGTTCGTCGAGAGCTTGGACTCCTGGCCGATTCGGCGGCGATCGCTGGTGCCTCTGCGATCGATGAAGGGGCACTACGGGCCACCGGTGAGATCTTGCTC
>CAXMPE010000147.1:0-10897 GCA_964195245.1 uncultured Verrucomicrobiales bacterium
AACAGCGACTCATCGGTCGTAAAGCGGTGGTGGTTGCCGGGGCCATCTTGGTGGGGTTTGGTCTCGTGGGCCGTCCGCTCTTTGAGTACATCGGTGTGTCGATCGATGCGCTTCGCGTCGCAGGTGGAATCGTCCTATTCAAAGTTGCTTTCGAAATGATTACCGCCGCTCGAAAGCGAAGGACCAAGGCTGAGAGCCGAGAAGCCGAGGACAGAGATGATGTCTCGATATTCCCTCTTGCTATCCCGGTGGTTGCGGGGCCCGGCAGTATTGCGACGATCATGGTGCTGGTCGCTGATAGTCCTGGCGAACCCTCGCGGATCGCGGTCATCTTCGGCGCTCTTGTGTTGGTGCTTGTCGTTGTTTGGCTTGGGTTCCGAATCTCTGCTGGGATCTCTCGGGTGCTCGGGGAGACAGGCATCAATGTGATTAGCCGCGTGCTGGGTGTGATCCTTGCGGCGCTCGCCGTGCAAATGATGGCTGATGGAGTCCTAGGCCTGATCTAACGAGCGGGAGAGTTGAGATCCGTCCAGCCTGAGTTGGTCTGTCGCACTGGGCGCCCCGTCTGTCAGAATGTGCGGATGGAACAGTACCGCCTAACCCAATACAGCCACGGCGCTGGCTGAGCGTGCAAGCTCAGCTCTGCTGAGTTGGCCCAAGTTTTGGCGCCGCTGCACAACTCACCTGCCACGCAACACCCCGATCTGCTTGTTGGCCTTTCGATAGCCGATGACGCCGGGGTATTCCGCACGCCCTCCGGGGATTTGCTCGTCCAGACGGTTGACTTCTTTACCCCTGTCGTCGATGACCCGTTTGACTGGGGTCGGATCAGTGCTGCCAACGCGCTTTCTGATGTGTATGCCATGGGAGGCGTTCCCATGACAGCCCTCCAGCTGGTTGGGTGGCCGCGCGAGACACTTCCGTTTGAGCTCCTAGGGCGAGTCATTGAAGGCGGTTTGTCTGTCATGGAAGAAGCAGGCTGCACCATCGTTGGAGGTCATTCGATTGATGACAAAGAACCGAAGTACGGGTTCGCCGTCACCGGGATTGTTACGGCCTCCGATCTCCTCACTGTGCAAGGCGCACAGCCTGGGGACAAGCTCGTCCTCACCAAACCGCTAGGGACAGGTATTGCGGCGACCGCGATTAAGCGTGATGTGGTGCCGGATGGGCTGGCGGCCCTCGCTGTGGAGACAATGGTCGAATTGAGCAATGTCGCCGCCACCAATTTGAAGGCAGCGGGAGCCACGGCAGCCACAGACATCACAGGCTTTGGACTCTTAGGTCATCTCATCGACATCCTGAAAGGCTCTGGAGTGGGAGCCCGGCTGGACTACGGCGCGATCCCGTTGCTGCCCGGAGTAGAGAAACTTGCAGGCGAGGGCGTCTGGCCGGGGGGAAGCCAACGGAATCTGGAATCAGCAGAGGCCTACAGCGACTTTGGGGCGTTGCCGTTAGAGGCAATCCGTCTGGTGACGGACGCTCAGACCAGCGGTGGCCTGCTGGCAGCGGTCCCGACCGACGCCGAAGTGGACGGCTGGGTAATCGGCGAGATCGTGGCTGGGGAGCCAACCGTCGCCTTCTAGGTCTGGCACGTGGGGCAGAAGTGGGTGCTTCTTTGGCGGAGGACCATATGTCGGATGGGAGTTCGGCAGCGGATGCAGGGCTCATCGGTTCGGCCGTAGGCTGCAAGGCGTTTGGTGAAGTCGCCGGTTCGCCCATCTGGCAGGAGATAGGCGAGATCATCTAGCGATGAGCCGCCCCACTTCAGTGCTTCGTGCAAGGTTGTCTTGATGGCCCGACGGAGCGTCTTGACTTGTTCGAGACTCAAGGTGTCGCCCGGAGACTCGGGGTGAATCTTTGCTCTGAAGAGCGCCTCGTCAGCGTAGATGTTCCCGATCCCGGCGATCTTGCGCTGATCCAGCAGAATCGCCTTGACGGGGGTGATGCTGGCAAAGAGGCTCAACAGCTGGCGTGAGGTTGGTAGGTCGTTAAGTGCGTCGCGCCCGAGTGTTGGCAACACGATCTCGTCCATTTCATCGGGGTCCAAAGCGACAAAGAACCCGAAAGTACGCGGATCTACGAAGCGTATCTCCTGACCGGCGTCGGTCAAAAGAACTAGGTGAGTGTGTTTGTCGCTCTCAGCGTCAGGGTCTCTGATCTGCATTTTGCCCGACATGCCTAGGTGGATGACCAGCGTCATGTCGTTGTCGAGGCCGATCATCAGGAACTTTCCTAGTCGGCCAACTTGAGTCACCTTGGTCCCCCTGACACGCCCAGGGAAGTCGGCGGGGATAGGTTGTCGTCGCAGGAGTCGGTCCCGGCCCACCGTGACGGCCACGATGGTGCGGTGGAGCAGAACGGGCTCAATGCTGCGACGAGTTGTTTCGACTTCTGGCAGTTCTGGCATGCGGCCTGAGGATAGGCTCCGCTGAATGCCTTCCGGCAAGTCAGATTTCCATTCGTGGGAGAATGCGGTATGACTGATCGGATCGAAGCTATCGCCTCAAGCCTGTCTCTCGGAGAGGGGACGCTCCAGCGGCATATCTTCCTGTGCGCTGACGCGACAACCCCTAAGTGCGCACCCAGTGAAGAGGGAGCTGCGACATGGAAGTACCTGAAGACCCGACTCAAGGAACTGGACCTCAATAGCCCGCCAGCCCGTTGGCACGGAGACCTCACCGTGGAACCGACTCCTGTTTCACCGGGGGCAGGCTCGGTGTTGCGGACGAAAGCTGATTGTCTCCGCATCTGCGAACAGGGCCCTATCGCCGTGGTCTACCCAGAGGGCGTTTGGTACCACTCGGTGACCCCCGAAGTCATGGAGCGAATCATTCAGGAACACCTCATTGGCGGACAGCCTGTGAGCGAGTACATGTTTACGAGCGACGATCTTGGAGGTTGCGCGTGATGAAGCTGATCAAGAGGCTGCTGATTGCCTGGGGTATTTGGCGGATCTTTGGTCCAGAAACCCCACCCCGGTTTAAGACGGGTCAAAAGCACGTCGCCAAGATCCCAGGGCGCACGGTGTTCGTCGGGGAACATGAGTTCTTCGTTCGAGAGGCGGGCAATCCCAGCAAACCGCCCCTCGTTCTGATCCACGGATGGGGAGACCACAGCCTTGTTGTCTGGCCCAAGGTGATGACTCGTCTGGCCGAGACGCATCATGTCTACGCGCTAGACAGTCGCAACACTGGCAAGTCGGACATCATCAGGGAGTACTACGACATCAGCGATGTTGCCGACGAGTTGGCTGCAGTCATCGGGCAGCTCGGGTTTGACGGGCCGGTTCCCCTCGTTGGGTACTCGATGGGCGGTTTTGTTGTGCAGTCCATCGCCCGCCGTCATCCCGGTGTCGCTTCTCGAATTGTGTTGGCAGGGACGGCCGCTTGCCCGGTAGCGGGCGAACCGGTTGCTCGAGTTGGGTTTGGCGTGTTCTCTGTGCTTGGGAGGGCCCTCGATCGCATTTCAAAGGTGGAGGTGTCATGGGCGCGAACCAAGTACCTAGCGACGTTTAATGCTGTCGCTCCCGAACACGCCAGATATTTCTGGACCGAGCACATGAACCGCGATGCCCATATGTACTGGGCAGCTGCCGACGCAGTGAGCCGTTTCGACTCTCGTGCTTGGGTCAGCAAGCTTGGCTTGCCCACTCTTGTGATCATCAACACGGGAGACCAGCTTGTTCCTGCCAAATCTCAATACCATCTCGCATCCCTGATCCCAGGAGTCGAGGTGGTAGAAGTGGTGGGAGCCAACCATGAAGCCCCCCTGTCGGAACCCCAGCAGTACGCCGAGGCGATCACAGCGTTCTTGGCGGGCGCGTAGATGGACGCCATTTCTGTAGAAGGCCTGACAAAGACGTACGGTGGTTTTACCGCCGTCGATGATCTCACTTTTTCCGTTGAGGAGGGCGAAACCTTTTCTTTGTTGGGTCCAAACGGTGCGGGGAAGACAACCACTATCGAGATCCTCGAGGGGCTTCGCGAACGCGATTCGGGCGATGTGACTGTTCTCGGGCGCGATCCTTCCGGGCGGGACATTGGCTTGCAGCGCGAGATGGGCGTCATGCTGCAAGATGGCGGCCTGTACCCCGGAGCAAAAGCCCGAGAGATCATTGATTTGTATGGGGCCTTCTACCCCAATCCGAGACCGACAGGTGAACTGTTGGAACTTGTCGGTCTCTCAGACAAGGCTCGAACGCAGCAGAAGCGACTATCGGGTGGCGAGCGGCAGCGTCTTGCCCTAGCCACCGCTCTTGTGGGGCGCCCGAGCCTGATATTCATTGACGAGCCCACCGCCGGAATGGATGTGGCCGGTCGGCACGCCACGTGGGAGATCATCAGAGATCTGAAGGCCCAGGGGGTAACAGTCATCCTCACTACGCACTACATGCAAGAGGCCGAGCAGCTGGCTGATCGGGTAGGAATTATTTCTGGTGGCAAGCTCCTCGCTCTCGGAGCCCCTCACGTTCTGACGGCGGGCCGGCGCGGGTTGCGGTTCAAGTCTGCGGATCTTGTCGACTACCGGGTCCTTTCACAGGCGATCGGCTGTGACGTCGTGACGCTCCCCGACGGAGCGTTCTCGATTGATGTGGAAGCAACGCCTGGCCTACTGGCTCGACTTACCGCGTGGGCTGACTCGGCCGGAGTGTTACTCACGGAGATTCGAGTAGGCGCCGGTGGGCTGGAGGAAGTCTTCCTCGAACTCACATCGGGGGAGGAGCTATGAGAGGCTTCAACGCCTTAGCCATCCACGAGTTGCGGCTAACCCTCCGCCGCGGCGAATCGGTCTTGCTCTCCTTCATCGTTCCCCTCATTCTCATGTTGATTGCTGGGTATACGGCCGAGGAGAGCAACTCTGTGGTGCCGGGATTCTTTGCCCTTGCTCTCCTCTCCTCGGCCTTTACCGGCCTTGCAATTGCCACAGGTTTCGAGCGTAAGTACATGGTGCTCAAACGACTCGGTGCCTCACCTCTGCCAAGGATCACGTTGATCCTTGCCAAGGCAGCGGCAACGCTCGTAATTGAAGTGCTTCAGATTGCCGTGATCTGGTTGGTCGCCGTCTGGGCCTTCGATTTCTCTCCTGACGTGAATTGGGTGGGGCTGACTGTGGTCTTGTTGCTGGGAACGGTCGCGTTCGCGGGAATGGGACTGCTGATGGCAGGTCGCTTTCGAGCCGAAGCCACTCTGGCCGCAGCCAATTTGATCTTCTTTGGCTTCATCGCTGTGGGAGACTTCCTGATCCCTGTGGACCTCCTCGGCGACGCGGTTGCATCAATTGCCGGCATTTTGCCAGCCGCACCTGTGGGCCGGCTGTTCAGGTGGTCGATGGGCGTAGCTGAGTTCGATCTTGCAGCGGTGGTAGTTTTGCTGGTGTGGGCTGTAACTATGCCGTTACTTGCAGCCCGATATTTCACATGGGAGGAACGATGAGTGTTAAGACGTTGGCTGGGCTGGCAGCTCTTTGGCAGTTCTTAGCTTGGGGCGGGAGGGTCTCCTTGTTGGGTGAGGCTGGCGCCACAAATTGGGACTGGATTCGGATAGGTACCGGCGTTGGGCTGGGAGTTGCGCTTGCTCTGGTGGCGCTTTGGCGGGATGCACCGGTCGACTTTCCGGAGAAGGTAGCCAGCAGCTATCTCCTGCTGACGCTTTTGGTGTGGGGCCGGAGCGTGTTCACAGTATGGAATGAAGTCAACACCCTCAGCTTCAGATCAGTGCACACAGCTCTTGGTCTGGTGACGTTCTTGTTTGCCGTCGCCCTAGTCAGGGCTGTGAGAGCCACTCGGCCCCCGTCTTCTGCCGAGGTCCCTTGATCAGGACAGCTGACTCAGCTGAATCTCATTCCCATCGGGATCCCAGAAGGCTGCGAATCGCTTGATGCCTGTGTCGGTGATTGAACCCACCTGATTGATGCCAAGAGTGTTGAGACGCTCAATCTCGCTGTCTAAGTCGGTGACTCCAAACGCGATAACCGACGTTGATTCCCCCGGCGGCCGGAGTCCCTGGTGAAGCGCAAACGCGGTGGGACCAGGTATCGACATCGACTGCCAGACACCGTATCTGGGGCCGGTTTGAATCCCGAAGTGTTGGTACCACTCAACCGAACTGTCTATGTCGCTGACCCAAACAAAGACGGTGTCGATGCCCGTGATCATCAGCTAGGCGAAGATGAGAATATCGGCCACGATTCCTGCCGATATCAACGTGAGAAAGATGTTGGAGGCGTGGAAGAGAGGCATCGGGTTCGCCGGGTCGGCACGGAGTTGTAACGCCTTTAAGGTCAGCCAGATCCCGGCTGCACCAGCAACGCCCAAGTAGACCCAACCCAAGTCTTCGGTCAGGGCGATGGCGAACGTGGACCCAACAAGAGCAACGGTATAACGCAGGATTGAGTTGACCGTAGCAGTCACTCCCTTCACCACCGGAAGCATTGGCACGTTGACCGCTGCGTATTGCTCTTTGTACTTGAGCGAGAGGGCCCAGAAGTGTGGTGGCGTCCACAGGAACACGATGAGAAAGAGCAACCAAGCTCCGAGCGGAATGGTGTTGGTGACAGCCGCCCAGCCGACGAGGGCAGGAGCTGCGCCGGCGGCCCCGCCGATCACGATGTTTTGCGTAGTGGTCCGCTTCAGCCAGAGGGTGTAGACGAAGACGTAGAAGAACAGAGCTGCGGTAGAGATGGAAGCGGCCAGTATGTTGGTGGTTGTCCACAGGTATAAAAAGCCCGCCGCCCCCAGAGTGACGCCCAGCACCAGAGCATGCTTGGGCGGAACTTGATGCTTCGCGAGCGGACGGTGTGCGGTTCGCTCCATTTGCGCATCGATGTCCGCATCCACGTAGCTGTTGAGAGCATTGGCCCCCGCCGCCGAAAGGGTCCCACCGATCAGTGTGTTGATCACCAGTAGCCAACCTGGCCAACCACGCTCAGCAAGCACCATCGCCGGGACGGTGGTGATCAGCAGGAGCTCGATGATCCGCGGCTTTGTTAGGGCGACATAGCCCCAGAGTCTCTGTCCAAGCGACAGTTCGTCCGCGCTAGATGTAATCGAGTCCAACATCAGCAGATCCTAACCCCGGTAGTGGGCTGGGCGAGTTCAGGTCATGCTGTGGCTAGCGGTAGCATTGCATCGATGAAACGGTGGGCCCTGCTGATACCAACACTTCTCCTCCTCGGAGCCTGCTCGCCTGCTCCGGAGAACTTGGCTGTCTTGGCGAACGGACCGGGTACGGTTGGCGTGGGCCCCACGCAACGGTTGCTTTTGGGAGTGAGGGCCCCAGACGGCACAGGGCTCGCTTCCCCCGACGTGCCGATGGAACTTCAGCTCCACTTCCGGGATCCGGTCGCTAACGAGGACGTATTCGTGCTCTCCACCCCCGTGCGCTTTGAGTGGATGGTCGAAGACGTGCTTGGGATCTATGTCGCGGATGTCGCTTTTGCGAGACCGGGCGTTTGGGTAGCAACCCTCATATCGGAGGATGGCGAGGAGACTGTTCCGACCCCGTTCGGTGTCGATCCGCACGCCTCGGTTCCTGAAGTAGGAGAGGCAGCGATTTCGGTACCATCCCGCACTGCATCCGGCGCCGCCGATTTGGTCTCTATCACTACAGATCCGGATCCTGATCCCGGCCTATACGCAATATCACTGGACGAGGCGCTGGCCAACGGGAAACCAACCGTCGTGGCTTTCGCAACGCCGGCGTTTTGCTCGAGTGCAACTTGTGGTCCGGTTGTCGATACGGTGAAGGCCTTCAAGAACTCCTTCCCTGACGATGCCAACTGGCTGCACATTGAGGTCTACAAGACTATCGATGTCGAGAACTTTGCTGATCTTGAGCTTGCCGACGCCGTCGCCGCATGGGCGTTTCCCACCGAGCCGTGGGTCTACGTCATGGATGGCGAAGGGGTGGTCGTTGCCCGATTTGAGGGTTTCGTCACGCCTCAAGAGCTTGCCGCCGCCTTGGAAGCTGCCAGCGAATGAGACGAAGCATCGCCGTTTTCGTGATTGTTGGTGCCCTCTTGGCCTCCTGCGGTGGCTCGGGGGACAACTTGACTGGGTCAATCATTGAGGTCAGCGGGGACCTAGTTCAGGTAGATAGCTTCACTGTCCTATCAGAGGGGGCGGCACATACGTTTGTTCCCCAAGAGGGTGCCAAGTTCTCGATTCCCCTACCTCACCTTCGGGACCACTTGAGGTCAGGCGAGGCGGTAGAGGTGACTTACTCCGAGGTCGACGGCGTCTTGATCGCAAGCAATGTTGTGGATGCGCACGAGCATCCCTAGCTAGTGGTCGTCGTCGCTTCCGGGAGCGTCGGGTAGCGCCACGACTTGGGACAGCATGCCGATGACGGCGCCTATCACTCCGGCGCCGAGAAGCATGGTGACGAAGCTGCTCATGGCGGGGATGACCTGGATCGTCGGGTCCAAGATGTCGGGCGATCCGCCTATCTTGATAAGCGTCCCGAGGCCAAGTCCGAGTCCTAGACCCGTCACGACTCCGGTGAGGTTGATCTCTCGGGCCGAGTCCTCGAGGGCGTAGGATCGGTTGATTGCTGCGGGGATCTTGGTAGTGGCTTGTGCGATGAACCTACCTGCGATCGCCATGATGATCGCCGCGCCGAAGACGATCTTGCGAGGTGCCGTGCTTCCCACGAGGACTCCCTCGACAATGCTGAGGGAGGGGATGAGGATTAGCAATCCGAGCAGTCCTGTCGCCAGACCGGCGATCAGTCCGAAGCCGAGGCCAAGAATTCTAGCTTTCTTGAGACGAGCCCCGGTGGGCGCCATTTCAACGGGGGGAAGCTCTTCCTCGACGAATGGGGGCGCTTCTACAACCTGCTCTACAACGGCGACCATGGCTGCAGCTTCAGGAGCCTGCACGACGGGAGTTGCAGCTGCGGGTGGTTCCACGGGGGCGACTTGGGCAGCGGGAGTTGATTGGGGAGCAGGGGCACCACCGCCCCATTGGGCCAGTACGTCCTCTGTTGAGGAACCCGAAGCAGCCGCGCGAGCCTCCGCTGACCTCTGTACGAGGTCCTCAGGAACCCCGGGAAGGGCGGCAACGGCGGCGGAAAGGGTGCTCATAGAGGTGCATCCTAGAGCGGGCCGCCAGACTTTGAAACTCAAACAGGTGGTGGACTACTCGGCCTATGAGTTGAGCTCTGGCTGGCGTAGACTTGAGCCATGCTCTCAGTCATTTCGTGGCCACCGATCCCCATCTTTGAACTTGGCCCGCTCAATCTCTCACTTCATGGTCTCTTTGCTGCGTTGGGCTTCCTCGCAGGAGCGGTCGTCGCCACCAAGCTTGCGGTTCGCTGGGGGTACGACGAGGTCAAGATCCAGTCGACGTTGACGTGGGGACTTGTCGGTGCGATCTTGGGAGCACGCTATTTCACGGCCCCGGCACAGATCATTGGCGGCATGGATCTGCTGACCGCGCTCAATCCGATCGTCGGCAACTTCTCGATCCTCGGAGGAATGCTGGGAGGGATCTTGGCCGGCTACTACCGGATAAGAAAGCTGGGCTTGTCCTTCTGGGAGACATCTGACTTTTGGGCAATCGGCCTGGCCATCGGAACCATCGTTGGCCGGATCGGCGATCTCTCAATTGTGGAGCACCTAGGTAGCGAGAGCGACTTTGTTCTTGCCTTCGGTCTAAAACCCGGGTACCGGCCAGCTCCTCAACACACCGTGCTCCAAGCGGCCTGTGATGCATCAGATACCCCCGTCGGCGAGGTGTGCGCTAGTTATCACTTCAGCTCGTTTTACGACATGATCGGCGCCACGATCCTCTTGGCCGTTCTTGTATTCCTGTACAAAAAGTGGACGAGTCGCAAGGTTGGGCAAATGTTCGGCCTCTGGGTGGTCTGGTACGCACTTCAGCGTTTCTTCCTCGACTTCACGCGACTTGTTCCCGAGGGTCAACTGGGCGCTGGTGCTGCCGACGCGCATCTGGGGGTCTTCACGTACTCGCAGTGGTCTGGGCTTTCGGCTGCCCTGCTTGGTCTTGGGATGATTTGGTGGTTCAGTCGCAATGAGACCACTGAGGTAGCGTGGAGCGTCAACCTCGATCGTTCAGACGAGATTGCTCCAAGCGAGGAACCAGCACACCACGCTGATGATGACTCCGACGTTGGTCTTGACGGATAGCCCCAGTTGGCTTACGGTAGAAAGAACATGACGAGTCGCTACGCGTATTTTGACGGGTTTACATGGCCGCAAGGCCGGGCCGAGGACGCGCGTTAGTTAAGTCATTTTCGAGACGCAGTATCGGAACCCGGAGTTTGCGCTCCGGGTTTTCTCATTGCCTGGAGCTCTCTCTTAGGGCACAGGAGGAAGTCAGGATATGGAACGAAAAGCGCACAGAGTTGAGGATCAACTTGACACAGTTGTTGCTGTTGGTGATGTGCGATTTGGGTCTGACCCCTTTCCCGTCATCGCTGGACCGTGTTCCATTGAGTCTGAGGAGCAGATTCATCTGCTCGCGAAGGAAGCCGAAGCTGCTGGTGCGAGGGTCCTTCGTGGGAACACTCTTGCAGTGATGGGCAGCCCGTATGACTTCAAAGGCTTAGGTATGGCTGGGGTCAGAATGCTGGCCGAAGCGGGTGCTGCGGTGGGCCTCCCTACGGTGACCCAGATCTCAGAACCCGACCAGATCGAAGAGGTGATCGCTCTTGTCGAAATGATCGAAATCGGCTCGGGGAATATGCAGAATTTCGAGCTTCTGCGAGCGGCAGGGGAGTCCCATCATCCGGTCATGCTCAAGCGGGGGCCGTCAGCCACGTTCGATGAATGGTTGTGGGCCGCTGAGTACATCTTGGCTGAAGGCAACGAGAACGTGGTGATGTGCGATTTGGGTCTGACCCCTTTCCCGTCATCGCTGGACCGTGTTCCATTG
>CAXMPE010000148.1:0-6259 GCA_964195245.1 uncultured Verrucomicrobiales bacterium
GACTCGCCCAATACCGTGGAGTTGGCGGACCTCGTTGAAACCCGGCTCCAGCGGAACGGATTGACCGGCTTCCTCTCCCGAGCCGACGACCCGGCCATCGTTCGCTACGCCGGAGAGTTCCTAGGGCCCGACGGCACCATCATCTGGACCGAAATCAGAGACTTCCGAGATGCACCAGGCTTCACAGGGGGCCCCGGCGTGCCTGTCTTGATCTACGTCATCATCTGGGGCTGACTAGGACTGCCCCTCACCGCAGTAAGCCGGTTCTGGGCCTTCGAGTTTGAAGAATATGAAGTCCATGTGCTTGCTAACGACGCTGCGTTTCCAGACGCTGATGAGCTTGGAAGTTCGCTCCACCGTGTGTTCTGTGTACTCAACAAACCAGGCTCCCCGATAGCAGGCTTCCCCGGTCCGGCCGGGCACAAGGCCCTCATACACACCCTCATCCGCGAGCGCTTCAGTAATCTCGAACCGCTGACTTCCCAATGCCCGAATTACGTCCTTATGTCGCATCACAGCAAGCACGTCAGCGTTCGTGTCGCCAAATGTCCAACCCTGTAGCGAGGACTCCAACGGGTCACTCACTGACACCGCTCCATCGTTTGACCAGACGGTGGGACCGGCGACCACGCTGAGAGTGATCAACACAAGGACGGCCAGAATCGATAGGCCGACTTTTCGCTTGGAGGGAGCAGGTTCGTGCTCCATCTACATACGGTCAATCATGGCAGTAGCGAATTCCGAGCACTTGACCTCGGTGGGATTGTCCATGAGACGAGCAAAGTCGTACGTCACGATCTGCTCGGCAATGGCAGCTTCCAGCCCCTTGACGATGAGGTCGGCTGCTTCGTCCCATCCCATATACCGGAACATCATTTCGCCCGAAAGGATGACGGACCCTGGGTTCACCTTGTCCATACCGGTGTACTTGGGAGCGGTTCCGTGGGTTGCTTCGAAGACCGACACACCCGTCTCGTAATTGATGTTGCCACCCGGAGCGATACCAATACCGCCGACCTGAGCGGCAAGTGCGTCCGAGAGGTAGTCGCCATTGAGGTTCATTGTCGCTAGAACGTCATAGCTAGCCGGGCGAGTCAGGACCTGCTGCAGCATTGCATCGGCAATGACGTCTTGCACGAGCAGCTTGTCTCCCGGATCGCCTCCACAGTCTTCCCACGCCACGGCGACATCTGAGAACTCCTCCCGCACCACCTCATATCCCCAGTTACGGAACGCTCCCTCGGTGAACTTCATGATGTTGCCCTTATGTACCAGCGTCACACTCTTGCGGTTGTTCTCAAGGGCGTACTTGATCGCGGCGCGAACAAGGCGCTTGGACCCGGTTATTGAAGTGGGCTTGATACCGATACCGGAGTCTTCACGGATGTCCCATCCGTACTCATCCGAAAGGAAGGTGAGCAGCTTCTTGACCCCTTCGGTGCCTTCTTCCAATTCCTTGCCGGCGTAGACATCTTCTGTGTTCTCACGAAAGATCACCATGTCCACGAGGTTTGGCTGCTTGACGGGCGAGGGAACGCCCTCGTACCAGCGGACCGGACGCAGACAGACAAACAGGTCGAGGATCTGTCTCAGCGCAACGTTCAGAGAACGGATTCCGCCGCCAATTGGTGTGGTCAAAGGACCCTTGATACCTACTAGGTAGTCACGGAAAGCCTGCACTGTGGCATCAGGAAGCCACTCGCCAGTAGCGTCGAATGCCTTCTGTCCTGCGAGCACCTCGAGCCACTCAATCTTGCGCTCTCCGTTGTACGCCTTCTCGACGGCTGCATCTAGAACTCGTACGGCGGCTGCCCAGATGTCTGGGCCAATTCCATCGCCTTCAATGAAGGGCAGAATCGGGTCATTCGGGACAACAATTCCGTCCTCGCCCATCGTGATTGCGGTTCCCATGAGATCTCCTAGCGCGTCAAAGCCTGTGCCCGCATTATGTCAGGTCTAGTGAACAAGTCGGCTGCCGCCGACTTGAACCTAGACCTCGACCTGAACCTAAACCAACCAGCCCTAGTTCAAGTCCAGGTCTAGGTCTAGGTCTAGGTCTTCTCGGGTTGCCCCATCCGAGCCCTTCGGGCCCACCTTCCCCGTAAACGGGTAAGGAAGCGCGCAAGGGGATGCATTTTGCTCGAGGTCTAGTTCCCTTGGGCCTCGCGGTGTTCTGCGGCGGTGACTGTGTTGGCCATCAGCATCGCCACAGTCATTGGGCCCACGCCCTTGGGTACCGGGGTAATTGCGCCCGCCACCTTGGAGACCTCTTCGTAGGCGACGTCCCCAACCAGTCCAGCGTCCGTCCGGTTGATGCCTACGTCAATCACGGTTGCGCCCGGTTTCACGAAATCGGCTTTGATGAACTCGGGGACGCCTATTGCCGCGACGAGGATGTCTGCCCGCTTGCACACTTCCCGCAGATCCCTTGTCCGTGAGTGAGCGAGGGTGACTGTGGCGTTGCGACTCTTTGCGCCGAGCATCACTGCCAAGGGCCTACCTACGAGGAACGATCGACCCACCACCACCACATCGGCGCCTTCGGTGGGGATCTCGTAATGATCGAGAATCCGCAGGATTCCGGTGGGGGTACAAGGCGTCAGCACTCCCCGATCGAGGACGAGGGCACCAAGACTGGTCGGGTGCAGGCCGTCAGCATCCTTCCACGGGTCGATGAACGCGGTTGCGTCTTCACCGTTGAGGTCGCCCGGCAACGGAAGCTGTAACAAGATCCCATCGACGGCCGAATCGCCATTGAGTCGCTCGATGAGGTCCGTAACGTCGCTTTGGGACACGTCGCCCGATAGGGGATGATGAAACGATGTGATGCCGATACGCTCGGCAAGGCGGCGCTTGTTCCGAACGTATACCTCAGAAGCGGGGTCCTCTCCAACCAAGATGGTTGCCAGTCCCACACTGATACCGCGATCGGCCAGCGCGGCCACCCGTGATGTCACCTCTGCTACTACTGCCTCTCGGACAGCCAACCCGTCAAGAACTATTGCGCTCAATGTCTGAAATGCCTCATATGTGTGAATACCAACGCTACTCCATGATCGTCCGCAGCCTGAATCACTTCGGCATCGCGAATGCTGCCTCCTGGCTCAATAATGGCCGTGACGCCTGCTACCGCCAGCGCATCGATCCCATCTCGGAACGGAAAGAACGCGTCGGAGGCAGCAACGGACCCGGCAGCACGATCGCCAGCCCTCGCCAAGGCGCGCTCTGATGCACCGACTCTCGACTGGTCGCCAGCGCCAACACCGATCGCAGCCAAGTCCTTTGCCACCACGATGGCATTGGACTTTGTATGCGCTGCCACCCGCCAGGCAAACATGAGGTCTGCCATCTCCGTCTCTGTAGGAGAGCGCTGGGAGACAACGGTGAACTCGGTCTCGGCAACGGAGTCTCGACCCTGCACCACAAACCCACCCTCGATGCGGCGCATGTCTAGGTCGGCAGGGTCCGGCTCGGGAGCGGTCAGCAGCCTCAGGTTCTTCTTCCCGGCGAAGAGTTCAACGACTCCATCGGCGACGGATGGGGTGATGACCACTTCGACGAACCCAGCTGCCAATAGTCGTTCGGCCGTTGCAACATCGAGCAGTCGGTTGAAAGCGATAACGCTGCCGAAGGCAGACACCGGGTCACAGTCCCAAGCCGCCGAAAACGCGTCTGCCAGCAACGGGTCAGTAGCTAGCCCGCATGGGTTTGCATGCTTGACGATGGCCACCGCTGGCGTTTCGAACTCATGGGCCATTCGCCATGCCGCCTCGGTGTCCAGATAGTTGTTGAAGCTCATCGCTTTGCCTTGGAGTTGCTTCATCGACTGCCACCAGCCATCGGCGCCAACCTCGGAGAATGCCGCGGCCACCTGGTGAGGATTCTCTCCGTATCGCAGCGTCTGGCGTCGCTCTAGAGCGATGACCTTGCGCGCGGGAGGATCCTCCTCAGCTTCAAGCCAATCCACAATGGCAGCGTCGTAAGAGGCGGTATGGAAGAAGGCAGCCTTGGCAAGAGTCTTCCTCAGTTCCAAAGTGGTCCCCCCGGCTGCAACTGCTTCGGCAATCGCCCCGTACTGTTTAGGGTCGGTGACCACTGCCACAAACTGATGATTCTTGGCTGCTGAACGAACCATGGTGGGCCCACCGATGTCGATCTTCTCGATCACTTCAGCCTCAGTCACTCCTGGCTGGGCGACGGTCGCTCGGAACGGATACAGATTCACCACCACCAACTCAAAGGGCTCGACATTCCGATCCTCCAGATCCTGCAGGTGAGTGGGATCGTTGAGATTCGCCAAGATCCCACCGTGGATCCTGGGGTGGAGCGTCTTGACCCGACCTCCCAGCATCTCGGCTGCTCCAGTCACATCAGCAACCTTGGTAACGGGTAAGCCCCCAGCCGCCAAAGCGTTAGCTGTTCCCCCCGAACTCACCAGCTCAACGCCCGCGTCGACGAGCGCTCTGCCCAGATCATCAAGTCCGGTCTTGTCATAGACGCTCAGAAGCGCACGCTTGACTTTGATCACAGTGCTTCCCCCAGCATCACCAGATCGTCCTTCACTGAGATGTCGCCCCGACAGAAAGCCCTAACAACTTTGGGATAGAGATCATGTTCCTGCTCTTGGATTCTGGCGTGTAGGGAGTCTCTCGTGTCAGCAGGAAGAATCGGCACGACTCGCTGAGCAACGATTGGACCGTGATCGACCAGCTCATCGACAAAGTGTACGGTCAGCCCAGTAGATTCCACTCCCTGTGCCAGCGCATCCTCCACCGCCCTACTCCCCGGGAAAGCTGGCAGCAGCGATGGGTGCACGTTCAATATCAGATTGGGGAAGGCGGCAATCACCTGGGACGAAAGCACCCGCATGAAGCCAGCCATGACTAGGCCTTCGGCGCGAACGCCTTGCACTTCGTTTAGGACAGCTTGAGTGAATGAGTCACGATCGGCAAAGGCCTTCCAATCCACTACAACCGTCGGAATCCCCGCAGCGGACGCTCGGGCAACACCCCCGGTATCTGGTCGATCGGCGAGAACCAACACCAGTTCTGCGCCGAAGGACGGGTCCGAAGCAATAGCGTCCATGAGAGCCTGCAGGTTGGACCCTGATCCTGAAACTAACACCGCTATTCGCATCGGCGTGGATGGTAGCTCTGGGCATCCTGAACCCTCAATCTATACCGCGTTCGGGCGCGCACCACCTCGAGGGTCAGTCGCTGGTCCTCTCTGAAAACTGCCCACCTGAGCGACTACCATTCGATAATGGACATTCAATCGCTTCCCAAGGTCGTACTTCACGATCACCTAGACGGTGGCCTACGCCCAGAAACTGTGTTAGATCTGGCGAGGCAGCAAGGCTACGACGGTCTTCCAGCCGACAACACCGACGACCTTTTCCATTGGTTTGACCAGGGCAAGACTGCTTCACTGGAACGCTATCTCGAGGCTTTCGAGTACACCATGGCCGTTATGCAGACCCCCGAGGCGATTGAGCGCGTTGCCTACGAGGCTGGCCTCGACCACGCAGCTGATGGCGTTATTTACGCGGAGATACGCTTTGCACCCAGTCTGCTCACCCGTCAAGGCCTCACACGACCTGAGGTTCTTCGGGCCGCGGCCGACGGCCTAGACAGAGCGACAGAAGAGACAGGTACAGAGTTCGGGATCATCGTTGATGCCATGCGCCAAGATCATGACTCATCCGAAGTTGCTCAAGATACGCTGGATGCAATGGGTATGGGAATCGTAGGATTCGACCTCGCTGGCCCAGAAGCCGGTTTCCCACCAGATAACCATCTAGAGGCTTGCCAGATGGCTCGAGAAGCGAACCTAGGGTTGACAATTCATGCCGGGGAGGCTGATGGCCTCGAGTCCATATGGGCGGCACTCCAGATCTGTGGTGCCCACCGATTGGGACACGGATCTAGGATCATGGACGACTGTGACGTCGAAGACGGAGAGATAACAGCCCTTGGCGACCTTGCGGCTTACGTCCGTAACTTCCAGATCCCACTTGAGATGTGCCCGATGTCCAACACTCATACCTCCAACATGGAGGTATCTCAACACCCCATTGGACAACTACTCAGAGCTGGTTTCAACGTATCAGTCAATACCGACAACCGACTGATGAGCCAAACTTCGATGACCTTCGAAATGGCGCAGCTCGTCGAGCATCAGGAGTTCACAAAGGCCGACCTGCATCGACTCACTGCCAACGCCATCATGGCCTCGTTCGCATCGCTTGACTTCAAGCTGG
>CAXMPE010000149.1:0-6497 GCA_964195245.1 uncultured Verrucomicrobiales bacterium
AAAAATCCGCGGCTGGCGTGATCACGCCAATGATCTGATCACCGTTAGGAAGCAGATCTACCAACGTTGAGCCAACAATCAGCCCTCGCGGGAATAGCCCTCCGGCAGTAGTGAAGGTAGTGCCGGCGGGAATCATCAGAGCTTCCTGGGTGACCTCAAAGCGGAGTTCATCGTCCCTACCGCCGCCGCGTACTAGACCGACAAGCCCGTCGGGGGTCGTTACCTGCGCTGCGTCGACCATGCGCGTCAAGAGACTCACCGTTGATTGGTTTTCCGTGGCTTGGGTTACCCGACCGATAAGCAACTGAGACCCGTTCAACACCGGGTTGCCGACCACAACGCCGTCAGAAGTTCCCTTATTGAGGATCACAGCGTTGTCGACAATTCCTTGAACGTCGGCAACCAACGTTCCGAACTCCGAGCCTAGGTCGTCCTTGACATCGAGCAGTAGGCGAAGCTGCTCATTTTCTGCTTCCAGGCGCGCTACATCTTGTAGCCGCGCCGTCAGCGAGTCGTTGTCGCTCTGCAGGAACTCATTGCGTTGCCTAAGTGTTGCCAGCGAGGCCATTGCGTCAACGAACCCGAAAATCGGATCAGCAACGCTATCTACAACACGTTGGACGGGCCCAAAAAGCGATGCAGCCCCCGAGCGAAACTGGCCAGCTACCCCTTCCTCAGTGGATCGATCCAAGTCGAAGCTCATCATTACGAAGGAGATAAGAACCAAGGCGACAAACGTGTAGGTTGGGTTAGTTCGCCTGGTGCGGCGAGCCATCAGGAGCGACCGGAGGAGACCAGCACGTCACGCAGAAGGTCGAACTCTTCGAGGCAACGACCCGAGCCAACAGCCACCGACTGCAACGGGTGCCTAGAAGTAACCATCGGCATATGGGTCTCGTACGCAAGGCGTTCAGCAAGGCCCTTGAGCAAGGCACCGCCGCCGGTAATCACGATGCCGCGCTCCATGAGATCAGCAGCAAGCTCTGGTGGGGTCTTGTCGAGCGTCGCCTTAACAGCGTCGACCACCTGGGTGACCGGCTCTGCGATCGCCTCGCGAATCTCAGCGGCAGTCAATTGCACTGTCTTGGGCAAACCGCTCACAAGGTCCCTACCTCTGACCTCTGCGCTCGGCTCGTTCTCGAAGGGGTAAGCCGACCCGATGGCCATCTTCAACTGCTCAGCAGTTCGCTCGCCCAATAGAAGGTTGTACTCCTTTTTGACCCAATCGATGATCGCTTCATCTAGTTCGTCACCGGCAATCCGGATTGAGCGAGAGACCACTATTCCACCAAGAGAAATGACTGCAACCTCTGTGGTACCCCCACCGATGTCGACCACCATGGAGCCCGAAGGCTCGTGAATGGGAAGGCCCGTACCGATTGCTGCTGCCATCGGTTCTTCGATAGTGAACGCTTGGCGAGCTCCTGCCTGATACGCCGCTTCCTCAACAGCTCTACGCTCGACGGGCGTGATCCCAGAAGGAACGCACACGACTATTCGAGGCCTCGCCCAGCGGCGCTTGTGCACCTTCTGAATGAAGTACCGAAGCATCATCTCGGTGATCTCGAAGTCTGCAATGACACCGTCGCGCAGGGGCCTAATAGCGCGGATGTGCGAAGGAGTCCGACCGATCATCCTCTTCGCTTCCATTCCAACCGCTAATGCTCGGTTGTTATTGGCGTTGATCGCAACTACAGAGGGCTCGTTTAGGACAATGCCACTCCCCCGAACGTACACCAACGTATTGGCGGTGCCCAAGTCGATGGCCATGTCCTGCCCAGCAATCGCGAAAAGTGACTCAGCCACTACTCGTCTTTCCTACAGCGTGGGGAAAAGTCTAACTGCTTTCCCGTTTTCGTTTCTAGGGAGCCTCTTATGGGAAGAAAATGCCCAGCTCACGGACAGCAGACTCGATCGAGTCGGACCCATGCACCATGTTTTCACCGATCTCCAATGCAAAGTCGCCCCTGATAGTGCCAGGCCCAGCTTCAAGCGGGTTGGTCGCCCCCATGAGTGTCCGACACGCGCCGACAGCGCCGTATCCAGACCACTCCATCGCGACAACGGGGCCGGAGGTAATGAAGGTTACGAGATCGCCAAAGAAGGGACGCTCGGTGTGCTCTGCGTAATGGCGTCCAGCCAGCTCCTCGGTAATTGTCAGCAGGCGCATCTTCTCGAGCTTGAGACCTTTGCTCTCGAAACGAGAAATGATCTCGCCCACAAGGGCTTGCTTGACGCCGTCTGGCTTCACCATGACGAAAGTATGTTCTGCGGACATTGGAAACTCCTAGTTAGCGCGCTCGGCGGGTGGCGAAGTGTAATCCCCAAGGGCCGACTAGGACTAGAACTAGGACTAGAACCGAGGGCCAAACCTAGACCTGGACCTCAACCTGAACAACCCCCTGCCAACTCGACGGAAGGGTTAGGGGCTGGGGTTGGTTCTAGATCTAGTTCTAGTTCTAGTTCTAGTTCTAGTTCTGGCAGCGAAGCTGCCGGACTAATTCTGGAAGCCGTCGGATTCTTCGTGGTTGGTGAGGATCTCTCCTACCAAGTAGAGCGAACCGGTGACGATCACTGCTCCGTCGGGACCCGCTAGCTCCTTAGCCCTCTCAAGCGCTTGAGTTGGGTCGGCTACTACTTCTGGCGCAAGGCCGAGGACGTCTTGAACCAAGCCAGCAAGCACGGTTGGGTCCATTGCTCTGGGAGAGTCCACCGCGGTGACCACTACGTTGTCGATGAGGTCAGCTAGTTCGGCGATCATGGTGGGGATCTCCTTGTCCCCCATAGACCCAATCACCAGCGTCCAGCCAGGCGTCGAAAACTCCGAACGGAGTGCTTCTTGAAGGACCGAGAACGCTGCTGGATTGTGCGCCCCGTCTACCACCACGACGGGCCGGCGGTCGATGATCTCTAGGCGACCTGGCAGGTGAAGCGTCTCAACCCCCTCGCGCAAAGCCTCTGCCGAGAGGGCACGCCCGAGCATCCCCTCCACCGCGGCGATCGCACACGCTAGATTCTCAGTTTGATGACGGCCGTGGACTGGGAGATACAGGTCTTCGTACCGACCAAAGATGCCTTCAACGTCAACCGCCCACCCACCGTGGGAGATGACCGCCTCGGGTACCGAGAAGTCGCGGCCGTACTCGTAGTGAGTGAGTTTCTGGTCCTCCACAACCGCTCTGGCAACTTCGACAGCTTGTTCGGGCAGTGGGCCGGTCACAAGCACCGAGCCCTCCTTCGCTATTGCAAGCTTCTCTGCGGCAATTTCGCTAATAGTCTCCCCGAGCAGCTCGGTATGATCGAGCGAGATTGAGGTCACCACCGACACGACGCCCTCCAAGATGTTGGTCGCGTCCCATCGGCCGCCTAGCCCCACCTCGACCACAGCCGCGTCAACAGCAGATCCGGCGAAATACGACAACGCAAGCGCTGTTGTGAGCTCGAAGTAGGAAGGAGATTGTTGGCTACTGGCGTAGATGCCAGCGAAGGGTCGCAGGTCATCGACTGCCTCCACGAACAATTCATCTGACGCAGGCTCAAGGTCCACCTGCAACCGCTCGTTGACGGCTCTGAGGTGCGGGGAAACCGTGGAGCCTACCTTTAAGCCGTGAGCGGTGAGGATGGACGAAATCATCCGAACAACTGAGGTCTTGCCGTTGGTACCGGCCACGTGCATGGTGGGATACCCGACTTGTGGGTTCCCGAGGATGTCCATTAGTCCGGTAATCCGATCAAGCCCCGGCTTGATCCCAGCTCCAATGTGCCCGTCTAGCCAGGCGACAGCGCTTTCGTACTCGTTCATTGCTAGCCCAGTTCTTGCAACTGAGATCGGAGCGCTTCGATTTGTGACTGGGCAGCTTCCATCTGGCCATTCACCTTGGCCACGATCTCTTCAGGCGCGCTGGCGACGAACTTCTCGTTCGACAGCTTGGCGTTTGCCTTCTTCGAGTCCACCTCGAACCCTGCGATCGCCTTCTCGATTCGAGCACGTTCAGCACCTACGTCGATCAGGCCTTCGAGAGCGATGAACCCATGGACTCCGCCAGCCACAATGCGGGTGTGCCCTGCACCGAGTTCCTGAGCAACCGGTGCCATTGTTACATTCGCGAGCGCCTCCAACAGGGGTGTCCACCACTCCTCCACCTCGTTCCCTTGGTCGGTGAACAGGATTGATATGGGCACACGGGGGGAAATCCCGTGCTGACTTCGGAAGGACCGCACGCCACCGATGAGGTCTTGCATGGTCCCCATGGAGGCCGGGCCATGTACCTCAGGCAGCTCCGGCCACGATGCTGTGGCGATGAACCCATCTCCTACCAGCTCACTCCAAAGCTCTTCGGTAAGGAAGGGCATTGCTGGGTGGAACAGCTTCAAGGCATCTCGGAACACAGCACCCAGAGTTTGTACGGTTGCCTCGTTGGTCGCCTCGTCATAAAGAGCAGGCTTGGACAGCTCCAGGTACCAATCGAAAAGCTCCGACCAGACGAAGCTGTAGAGCGCCGCGTACGCATCTGAGAACCGGTACTTCTCACAAAGGTCGTCAAACGATCTCTGTACTTCACCAAACCGCTCCATGATCCAAGCATCCGCCGGCGCGGGATCCTCGGGGTAGCCGCCCTCAGCTGGAACAGAGCCGGGCTCCACATGCTGGAGCACGAGTCGGGCCGCGTTCCACAGCTTGTTGCCGAATCGGCGGGCGGCTTCAACTCGACTCATGTCGAAGACCACGTCGTGACCCGGGGCTGCCGACTGAAGGAGCGCAAGGCGCAGTGGGTCAGCACCGTGATCTTCAATCACCAGCATCGGGTCAATCCCGTTGTTCAGTGACTTGGACATCTTGCGCCCGTGTTCATCGCGGACAAGGCCGTGGATGACAATGGTTGGGAACGGCACTTCTTCCATGAAATGGATTCCCATCTGCAACATTCTGGCCACCCAGAAGTAGATGATGTCGAATCCGGTGAGCATTGCATTGTTGGGGTAGAACCGTTCCAAGTCGGTCGTCTCGTCCGGCCAGTTGAACACGCTGAAAGGGAACAGAGCTGAGCTGAACCAGGTGTCCAGTACATCTTCATCCTGACGAACGGCCCCGCCACAGTCAGGGCAGTGGCTCAAGTCCTCACGAGAAACAAACACCTTGGCTTCGGTGCCATCGCCGCACTCGTCGCAGAACCAAGCTGGAATACGGTGTCCCCACCAAAGCTGGCGACTCACACACCAGTCACGCAGATTCTCCATCCAGTGGAAGTAGGAGTTCTCCCAGCGCTTTGGATTGAACCCAGCGGTCCCGTCCCGAACCACATCGATAGCTGGATCCGTAAGGGGCCTCACCTTGACATACCACTGGTCCGAAAGCATCGGCTCCACCACTGTTCCAGAGCGCGAGCAATGGCCCACGGAGTGGCTGTGCTCCTCTACTCCCTCCAGCAGTCCCAGGGCATCAAGCGCCTCTTTCACCGCGGTCCGGGCTTCGAAGCGATCCATCCCCGCGAACTCGCCGCCGTTGTCATTGACTTTGGCCTCCAAATCGAGGACTTGGATAACGGGAAGATCGTGGCGCAGCCCTATTTCGTAGTCGTTGGGATCATGGGCGGGCGTCACTTTCACCGCGCCGGTCCCGAACTCTGGATCGACGAAACTATCCGCAACGATCGGGATTCGGCGCCCAATCAGCGGGAGCGTTATGAACTTGCCAATCAGGTGGGTGTACCGCTCGTCCTCAGGATGTACAGCCACCGCCGTATCGCCCAGCATCGTTTCGGCCCGTGTGGTGGCGACTACTAGGTGCCCTGATCCGTCTTCGAGGGGGTAACGAAGATGCGCGAGTTCCCCAATTTCGTCTTCATGCTCAACCTCAATGTCTGAAATAGCGGTGCCGCAGCTAGGGCACCAGTTCCCCATGCGAAACCCTCGATACATGAGATCTTCTTCCCACAATGAGACGAACACCTCCCGCACGGCTCGAGACATTCCTTCGTCCATCGTGAACCGCTCTCGCGTCCAGTCGCACGAGTCTCCCAAGGTCCGCATCTGAAGCGTGATGCGGTCGCCGTAAGTCTCCTTCCACCCCCAGATCTGTTCAAGGAATCGCTCGCGACCGAGTTCTTGTCGCGTGATGCCCTCTTTCGCCAGCGACTTCTCCACCACGTTCTGCGTAGCGATACCCGCATGGTCGGTTCCCGGCACCCACAACGCAGCGAACCCCTGCATTCTCTTGCGCCGGATGATCGCGTCGATCATTACATGGTTGAGCGCATGCCCCATGTGAAGTTGACCCGTTACGTTGGGGGGAGGGATGACCATACAAAACGGTTCGCCGCCAGGATTGATCTCAGGGCGAAATACCCCGCCGGCCTCCCATTTGGCGTACCAATCAGACTCAAAATTCTCAGGTGCGTAAGTCAGTTCCATGAAGGCGGAATGTTACCCAAGTCGAAGAGAGAACTAGAACCGATCCGACCACAACCACAACCACAACTACAACCGGTCCGGATTCG
>CAXMPE010000150.1:0-3023 GCA_964195245.1 uncultured Verrucomicrobiales bacterium
TCCCCGAAGTGTGCTGCCCATTCTACCCACAAGGCCGCATTCGCATCAGCTAGGCCCAGCCCCACGCGCTTTCTTCTCCCGTTCGCAAGTGAGCGGGGAAGGAAGCGTAATACCCTATACCTTGGCGCTATTCGCGCTAGCCCCGGGCAATGCTGACCGCGTCTGCTGGGGTGCCTTTCCAGGGTTGGCCGTGGCCGGGGAGGAGTAGGTTCGCTTCTAGGTCAACAACCCTGTCGAGCGAAGCTAAGGACTGATCCGAGTCTAGATCGAACTTCCGCACCATCATTTGGGGGCCGATTCCTGTGCCAACAAGATCCATTGTGACAAGACCGTCTCCTGTGAAGAGCAACCCAAGTTGAGGGCAGTGGAACATCACATGCCCTTCAGTGTGACCAGGGGTGTGAACCGCAATCGGAGATCCTGGCAAATCGAGCCGGTCGCCGTCTGAGAACGTATTCACCTCAGTAACGTGATCGAGCTTCATGACGCCGGCGCGAAGCATCGGGAGGAAGTTGCGATACAAAGAGAACTTCCAGAACGGTAACTCGGAGGTTCCGACCGCGTAACGCCCCTTGTAAGTCCCCAGAGCCCGCGACTCTTCGTCCTCATGGACGGCGACAGAGATACCCTCACTCTGAGCCTGTTTAGCCAAACCGAAGTGATCGGCGTGAGAGTGAGTGGCAACAACCCCGGCTACCGCGTCCAGAGTAAGGCCCAGATCCTCAAGGGCGCTTACTAGCTTGGGCCACTCTCCAGAACAGCCGGCGTCGACCAGCGTTGCTTGGTCGCCATCCTTCAAAATGTAGAAGTTATGACCCTTAGTCCCTACCTGAAACACCTGATCCGCAACCTGGTTCATGCCCCGACACTACCACTTAGCACCCCTGCGACTGCCTGTTCTTAGGGTTTCTGGCTCGTTGTAGTTGTAGTTGTTGTTGTAGTTGGGGTGTTCAAACTTGATATATACCGACTCAAGTTTTATACTGATACCTTACGACGATTATATCGCCCGCCTTCCATCCGGATTGGTAGGGCGTTCTGACACGCAAGGAGAACAACCATGGCTCGTGCCGTAGGTATCGATCTAGGAACTACCAACTCGGTTATCTCCGCCCTTGAAGGCGGGGAACCAGCCGTTATTGCCAATGCTGAAGGAAACCGGACGACCCCGTCCATTGTTGCCTTCAAGGGATCCGACGTACTCGTCGGTGAAGTCGCTAAGCGACAGGCTGTAACCAACCCAGACAACACTATCCGCTCAATCAAGCGTCACATGGGGACCAAGTGGGTCACCAACGCCGACGGTACCGACTACACACCACAGGAGATTGCTGCTCGCATTCTCATGAAGCTCAAGCGCGATGCTGAGGCCTTCCTCGGCGACACCGTTGACGCTGCAGTCATCACAGTGCCCGCCTACTTCAACGACGCTCAGCGCCAGGCAACTCAAGAAGCTGGCGTCATCGCCGGGCTTGAAGTCCTGCGAATTATCAATGAGCCAACCGCCGCCGCTCTCGCTTACGGGCTAGAGAAGGGTGCCGATGAGACAATCCTCGTCTACGACCTCGGTGGAGGTACCTTCGACGTATCCCTCCTCGAAATCGGCGACGGTGTCTTTGAGGTGAAGGCAACTTCGGGCGACACCCATCTCGGTGGAGACGACTGGGACGACTCCATCATCAAGTGGCTCGCTGACGGCTTCAATAAGGAGCATGGAGTTGACCTCTTAGAGGACGCAACGTCGGCACAGCGTCTTCGTGAGGCTGCTGAGAAGGCAAAGATCGAGCTTTCGACCTTGTCTGAGACTGAGATCAACCTTCCGTTCATCAATGGTCCCGATCATCTCCTGCAGACCCTCACCCGTTCTGAGTTCCAGCGTATGACTGCTGCCCTACTCAACCGGACCAAGGGTCCCTTTGAGCAGGTCATCAAAGATGCCGGTGTGAAGATCGCCGACATTGATCACGTGATCCTTGTTGGTGGTTCCACCCGGATGCCATCAGTCACCGACTTGGTGAAGAAGCTCACCGGAAAGATCCCTCACAAGGGCGTCAACCCCGACGAGGTCGTCGCCTCAGGTGCTGCGATCCAGGCCGGAGTCCTAAGAGGCCACGTCACCGACGTGCTCCTGTTGGATGTCACTCCATTGAGCCTTGGCATTGAGACCATGAACGACATCACCAACATCATGATCGAGCGCAACACCACCATCCCAACCAGCAAGACGGAGATCTACACCACGGCTGCTCCAAACCAGCCTGAAGTTGAGATCAACGTTCTGCAGGGTGAGCGAGCCTCGGCTAGCGACAACAACAGCCTTGGCAAGTTCCGACTCACTGGCATTCCGCCGGCACCGGCACGAGTTCCTCAAATTGAGGTCACGTTCGACATTGACGCCAATGGCATCGTTTCCGTGTCTGCAAAGGACATGGGGACCGGCCGTGAGCAGGCAATGACTATCACTGGCGGCACTGCCCTTGCTAAGGATGAGATTGACGACATGGTCGCCAACGCCGAGAAGTACGCCGAGGAAGACGCTGCCAAGCGTGAGTTCGCGGATACCCGTGGCCAGGCTGACCAATTGCTCTACCAAATTGAGACCCTCCAGACCGACAACGAAGAGTTGCTCAACGACGACGAGAAGGCCTCGATCGCTGAGGCCGCGGATGCTCTGAGCGAAGAGCTCGATGATGAGGCGGCAACCAACGATTCAGTTCGTGCCAAGATCGACGAACTCATCACAGCTTCTCAAGGGTTCTCTGAGCGGATCTACGCTCAAGCTCAGGAAGAACAGGCTGCTGAAGAAGCTGACGAGTCCGAAGACGACGACATCATGGATGCTGAAGTCATCGAAGACGAGGCTGACGAAGCTGACGAAGCTGACGAGGCTGACGAGGCTGACGAGGTCGCTTAGGCGCCCGGCAGGATCATTCAGATGACCGACCAGAAACCAGAACTCGAGGTTGTGGCGGAGCCAGCAGGGGTGGAAGCCCCAGCTGCTCCCCCAACGGCACAAGAGCTGG
>CAXMPE010000151.1:0-3120 GCA_964195245.1 uncultured Verrucomicrobiales bacterium
CCAATCGGTAACCTCGGTGACGCTGCCCCTCGGCTAGCGAAAACCATGGCGTCGGCCGACCTCATTTACGCCGAAGACACACGCAGATCGAGAGTCCTCTTGGGATCGCTCGGAGTTGAAGGAACCCTGAGGTCCTACTTCGTTGGGAATGAGGGCTCGCGCTCAAGGGAGCTAGCCGAGCGGCTCCGAGCCGGCGAGACGATTGTGCTGATCACCGATGCAGGAATGCCGGCAGTCAGCGACCCGGGTGTCAGCGCTGTACGGGCTGCGAGAGAAGTGGGGGCAACCGTATCGGTGGTACCCGGACCGTCTGCGGTTACAACGGCCCTGGCTGTATCTGGGCTGTCCGCCGACCGGTTCACGTTTGAAGGATTCTTACCTCGACAGCGCAGCGACCGAGCCGCCCGAGTGGCCCAAATGGCGGTAGATAACAGGACTTCTGTCTTCTTCTCAACCGGGAAGCGCATCGTTGCTGAATTGGCTCAGATTGCAGCGGAATGCGATCCGGACAGAGAAGTGGTGGTGTGTCGAGAGCTCACCAAGGCGTTTGAAGAGGTTTGGTACGGGCAGATCGGAACCGCCGCTGCCCTCTGGGAAGACAAGACCCGAAAAGGGGAGTTCACCGTGGTGCTTGCCGGAGGCCTAGGTGTTGATGATGTGAGTTACGAAGAGGCAGTGGGCCAGGTTGGTGAAGCGTTGGCGAGAGGGGCCCGCTTGAGCGACGCAGCCAAGTTGGTGGCAGCCTCCACCGGCCATGATCGCCGGAAGCTCTACGACGCGGGCCTGGGGTTCAAGAAGAGCTAAGGCCCAGCGCGGGAGCGCAAAGCCTGCGCTTTGTGGCCAGTTCGCGCTTGCTCCCTCCGCTTGCGGGGGAGCTGTCGGCGTAGCCGACTGAGGGGGCGTCGACTCGAGAACTTGAGCCCATAGTCTTTCCCGTCAACGGCCTATTCCGCTATCTCACTAACTGGTGGGCCTCAACCCCTACACTTTGGCGCATCATGTGGGTCGACACGCATTGCCATCTTCAGCTCACCGATGACGACCCTGCAACACTTCTCGAACGTGCCTCTGATGTGTCTTGGGTTGTGACCCCGGGTGTCGACCTCAAGAGCGGGCAGGCCGCGGTTGAGTTGGCGAAGCAGTTTCCCGACAGGGTGTTTGCGGCAGTTGGGTTGCATCCACACGACGCTGCCCGCTGGCCTGAGGAGCAGGGCCCGTTGCTTGAGCTCATGAAGGATGCAGTGGCAGTGGGAGAGACGGGCCTTGACTTCTACCGGAACCTGTCCCCGAGGGAAGACCAGATCGAAGCCTTCAGCGACCAGCTGTCCATCGCAGTCGAGCTAGACAAGCCAATCATCGTGCATTGCCGTGACGCGTTTGCTGACGTGCATCAGATTCTGGAAACTTCAGGCGAGGGGGAGCGTGCTGTGCTCCACTGTTGGACCGGTGGCAGGAAGTGGGCGCGGCGCTTCTTGGATCTTGGAGTGACCTTCTCGTTCGCTGGGCCGGTCGCTTTCAAAACCGGGGAGACAATACGCCTCGCCGCCGAGATCATTCCTCCGGAACGGGCGCTTGTCGAGACTGATACCCCGTACCTTTCCCCGCCACCGTTTAGGGGTGAGATCAATGAGCCGGCTCGGGTGAGCCTGGTGGGTGAAGCGCTGGCTCGGTTGTGGGGCATGGACTCGACCGACGTTGCCGCCATCACCACCGCAACCGCTACGAGGATCTTCCGTGCATAACCCGCAGTCGCTGAGCGAAATGCGGGCGCTACTGGCTTCGCATGGGTTAGAACCCAACAAGGCGTTGGGCCAGCACTTCCTTGCCGACCCAAACATCGTCATGAAGATTGTGCGCACCGCTGGAGTTGGTCCGGGTGACCAGGTGTTGGAGGTGGGCCCCGGCACCGGCACGCTGACGGCAGCTCTTTGCTCCACCGGTGCCAAGGTGGTGGCCTATGAGCTGGATCGGAAACTCGAGCCCATTTTGGAAGCAACCCTGAGCGAGTTCCCGGACGCAGAAGTCCGGTTCCAAGACGCCGCGGTGCTTGAGGATGGCGAGCTACCAGGCACCGGTGAGTGGACAATGGTTGCCAACCTTCCCTATAACGTTGGCACGCCCCTGGTGCTGTCGCTTCTGCGCTCCGCTCCCATGATTAAGCGGTTTGTTGTAATGCTTCAGAAGGAAGTGGCCGATCGGTTCATGGCCGAACCTGGCAGCAAGACCTATGGCCTCCCATCGGTCATCGTTGGACTCCACGCTGAGGTAACCGACTCCTTTGCTGTGCCACCGCAGGTGTTCTTTCCCCCGCCCAATGTTGGGTCGGCCGTGATTGTCCTCGACCGCCTGACAGCTTCACCTTCGGCCGAACGCGCCATTGAGATTGCTGCGACAGCGTTTAGGAAGAGACGAAAGATGCTTAGAGGGTCGCTACGCGGCATGTTCCCCGACGTACTCGAGGCGTTTGAGGCAGCCGGCATATCGCCGACGGCTAGACCCGAAGAGCTCTCAGCGAAGGATTTCGTCCGGCTGGCAGGGGTCGATTCGCGTGGAGTATCGGGTGAGGCGCACCCCAAGGTCAACCTCTCTCTAGAGGTGTTCCCAGTTGATGCCACAGGGATGCATCCGCTCCGATCGCTCGTACAGGCACTTGAGGTGCACGAGACGATCTCCGCTCAAGAGTCGACCGAAGACACCCTGACGATTGTTGGTGACTTGGGAGTCCCACTCCCACGGGACGAGAACAACCTGATCCTTAGGGCGATTGTGGCTCTGCGAGCTACCGATGCCGTCGCTCCGGGCTTGAAGTTCTCGTTGGACAAGACGCTGCCGGTTGCTGCGGGCATGGGAGGCGGATCGGCTGATGCGGGCGTGGCCCTGCTCTTGGCTGGGGAACTCTTTGATTTAACCGATGAACAGGTGATGTCGGCTGCTCAAGCGACTGGTGCCGATGTGCCAGCAGTCATGACAGGTGGGACCCTCCTGATGGAAGGCTACGGAGAGAAGCTCACTCCGCTGAAGTTTGCGGGCGGGTCCTCACTGCTGGTCGCGGTTCCAGATCTGCTCGTCCCTACTGCCGAGGCGTATCGACGCTGGGATGACATGGGCGGGCCGCGGGGC
>CAXMPE010000152.1:0-3039 GCA_964195245.1 uncultured Verrucomicrobiales bacterium
CGCTGTCCTGATAATGACCTGTCGGCCCCACCCAACCCTTTTCCGCGGACGGTGTGACCTAATAAGAGCCTGCCCACAACTGTGTGGCCCATCCCAGTCCTGTCCACCCAACCCGCAACGCACCTTGACATAAGAGATTCATTGTCTAGCGGGGTTAGGCCGCTCTAGATGTGCCGTTTTGTGCGGGTGAAGATTCGGATTGAGATCACAGTGGGGCCTCTCGCTTCAGCCGTCGGCTTGATTCGCCGGTATGTTGATGGCGATGGTGATTGCGCGTCGATCGGTTTCGATCTTTCTGGCTGTATGGGGTGTTTCGAGCCTGTTGTTCGGTTGCGGGTGGGGCTTAGGCAACAGGATCGAGACGATTGTCGTACTGCAAAGTGGCCCACGGATTTCGTCTTGTCAGTCGAGCTTCCCCCTTTCTCACGGCGGCTGGCTGGCCACCGGGTTGTTGTTGCTGGTGGCTGTGGTGCTGTGGTTGGCTCCGTGGAAGCGATTCGTCGGTGTGAGCGACCGAGGCCATCGGCTGGTGTCTTTCCGCTTGAAGCACCACCTGGTTCAGGCTGGCGGTTGGTTGCTGATGGCTTTGGGTGTGGGCGTGATCGTCGCATCGGTGTGGGGTGTTTTCGTTGGCGGTTCTCGCTGCTTCTTAGAGATCGGCTGCTACAAACCCGTTGGCAACAACGGTCTCATCTTCTTGCGAGTAGAGAACCTCCGCCCCTTGGAGGGGCCGTTCCGTGAGCCACTAGTCAGCCTCGTTCGCGTCGTGGGAGTCGACTTCGGCCTATCGGCCTTGGTGTGGGGTCGTCTGGAGGTAGGGCTGAACCCGAGACGACTCGTTCGACAATTGGTCCAGGCAGCGGCTGTGATCGTCGTGGTCGGCACGCTCGTCGCCCCTGGCTATCCGGGCCTAGGAAGGGTCCAGGCCACCGCGTTCGTGATCGCGCTGTTTTTCGCGGTCCTGCTCTTTCGGTCGCGCGACGTGCTTGCTGGTGCGTTTGGCCCGCTGCTCCGGTCCCTTTATGCAATACCCGTGGCCATGGGGGCATCCATTGTTCTCGGCGCCTGGCTGACCGTGCTTGTTTCAGTCAGCCCCATTGGATGCTCAGGGCGCGTCCGGTGCGCAGATGACCTTCGGTCGGTCTGGATACTCGCCGCGGCGGTTGTGGCAGCCGGGCTGTACCTGGTGCACGCCCGTTGGAAAGCGACCCACCCGTTGAAGCTCGACCAGGGAATCGTCCGCAAACCCTCCTAAAGAGATCAGAGCAACCCCGCGAAGACCGATGTGGTCAGTTTGCTTGGCTTGGTCCAGTCGTAGCAAGCGCACATAACCGGCTTTGTCTTGCGGGTCTCAGGCCGCTCCATATGTGCCGTTATGTGTGCAGCCCGGTCACGTTTCGCGGGAATGCTGCCAGTGGAGTGGCATCAGTTGGTGAGTTCCCTTCAGGCCTTTCAGCTCTGCGGTAATGGGATCCCCAAACTCGAGAACACTGGTGCCTGCCAGTTCGGCTGCAACGTTCGACACCATGATCTCGCCACCGTCAGCAGCGGCAGTGATTCGAGCCGCCTTGTTCACCATTGATCCCAAGTAGTCGCCCTCGGTGTGCAATACATCTCCCGAGTGGACTCCTATGCGAACGCTTATTCCGGTGTCATCTTGAGATGCTGAAACTGCCTGCTGGATCCGAACGGCAGCACGCAATCCGGCCCTGGCGGAGCCGAACACGTACATCCCTCCGTCGCCGAGTGTCTTCACCACCCTTCCGCCTTCTGCTTCGACGATACGACCGAGCGTCTCGAAATGAGACCTGACTAGCGGCGACCAACCATCGTCACCTAAGCGCTGCGAGATCTCAGTCGAGTCCTTGATGTCGGTGAACATGACTGTCTCTGTGCCCGAAGCGATGTTTCGAGCCACCGAGTCAGCCGATTCGCGTTCTATCGATCGCAGCATGTCGGAAAGAGTGGTTGTCAGCTCATAACCGAGGACCTGCTCATTTGGTACTGGCAGCGAGTAGTGCGTTTGGACGACTCGCCATGTCCCGCCCTCAAGAGCGAGCACCAATGTGAATCGCTGGAGAAACGACTCACCCGCCGGAAGAGCTACGGTCACTTCGCCGGCAGCCCAACCCACTTCCCCCCTCTCGAACGCTTCAAGTCGTACCAGTTCATGGCCTGCGTAGGTAGCCTCACCGGCGTGCTTCTCCCAGATGCGCGCGATATCGTCGAAACCCCGATACCACTCATCCTCATCGCTACCAATTGAGCGGAGGTCCTGGGACCTGGAGTGAAGGGCGCGGATGGTCTCGACATCCGATGCGTACCTCGCTGCCATCAGCCTCCGCACAACAGCCTCGATTTCAGGAGAGCGCCTCATCTCGTTCCGAGTCTATGTGGTCGCATGATGGATCGAACACCGAAACCGATCCGCACATAACCGGCATTCTTTAGCGGTCTGAGGCCGCTCCGTATGTGCCGATATGTACGGCTGATGTGGACTATAGAGTTGTCCCGCACGCCGTTAGCCGGGGACGATTTCTGAGGACCGCCATGATCGAGTCGAGTGAGCCCGTCCGTACAGCTCGCTGGTTTGTTGGTTGGCGGATCGCCATTCTGGCGACCCTCACGGCAGCCATGACGGGACCAGGCCAGACTATCGGCGTCTCTGTGTTCGTCGATCCTCTTATCAATGATCTAGACCTCACCCGGTCCCAGGTATCGGCGGCTTATCTCATTGGGACGCTGCTAGGTGCGCTTGCACTTCCGTCCGTTGGTCGCTGGGTTGATCGAACCGGAGCCAGGAGAGCCATGGCCATGATCGGACTGGCATTTGGGACCGCTCTGGCGGCGATGAGCGGAGTCCAAGGTTTCGTGACCCTGGCAGCAGGTTTCACATTCATTCGTTTGCTCGGGCAGGGATCTCTCTTCTTGGTCAGCAAGGTTTCGGTGATGCACTGGTTCCAGCGTAGGAGAGGGTTGGTTTTCGGCGTGATGTTGACGGCTGCTAGCGGCCTGATGAGCTTGGCGCCGGTGCTGCTC
>CAXMPE010000153.1:0-11532 GCA_964195245.1 uncultured Verrucomicrobiales bacterium
AGCGCCACCGCAAAGTCGCCAAACTCTTCGTAGAGATCGGGAAAGAGTCCTTCGTTGTCCCAAGAAATCGTGTCGTCGAGGGGGCAGTAGATAGCGTTCCCAATGGCCGTTTCTCCATCAAGTGGCTCGTCGCCGCACTGGGGCCGGTCTCCCGCATTGAAGTCATATGGCACAAACCGAGCGACGGTTTGGTAGGTCGCACCGTAGACCGCGGGGTACGTGGCCGCCCAAAAGTCGTCGAGATCATTCAGGGTGGCGTTAACGAGCGCCGCCAGATCTGGCGGACCATCGACCAGAACGGAGATCGCGGCCGGATCGTCATCCTTAATCCCTCGATCGGTTAGGTCGATCTTCGGCTCTGCCGCGATCGTCGGCGCAGGCTCATGCACCCGCTCTACGGCCGAAAGGCAAGCGCCAGACAGGACGGCCATTACCACGGAAGCTGCAATCAATCGTCGCACAAAGCAAACCTACTCGGCCTATGCCTTATCCAAGAGCCGCCACCAAGGGGTTCGCCGAGGCAGAGCAGACTTTCTTTGGATTCGGGGTCTGTTGTGGTGGTTGTGGTGGTTGTTGTGGTTGTTGCAGTTGGGCTACTCAAATAGCCTGCCCTGTCGGCCAGGGAGTTGAAAGGGAAGACTATGTATCCATCTCCAGCTTGTTCTGTGAATGGGGCTGGGCCCGTAGACCTGCAGGGCCGCCTGATGCGAGGGTGAGGGATAACCCTTGTTCCCTTCAAACTGATACCAAGGGTACGTCTCTGCATACTCGGTCATTTCAGCGTCTCGAGCAACCTTCGCCAAGATCGAGGCAGCTGCGATCGCGAGCGACTTGCGATCACCTTTCACGATCATCTCATCGGCATTGATGAAGTTCCACTTCCCGTCTGCAAGGAGCGCATCGGGTGTGCACTGAAGCCTGTCTAGGGCCCGACGCGCGGCGAGCTTTTGGGCCGCTGACATGCCGAGCTCGTCGCACTCAGTCGCGCTAGCGCTGCCCACCGCTGAAGCTACGGCCCAGTCGCGGATCTTGTCTGCCATGACGGTGCGGCGCTCCGGTGAGAGCAGTTTCGAGTCACGGACGCCCTTCAACCGAGCTTCAACCGGCACCACGACAATTCCCACCGACAGGGGGCCGGCCCACGCCCCCTTGCCGACCTCATCTGCACCCCCGACAGCCACTCTGCCACGTGCCCACTGAATCCTCTCAAAGCTCATCCCTGGCGGGGGGCTTGTGAGGCGGGCCACTCAGTTACTCCGCGGAATGGCAGGCATCGTCTTCAGCATTCGATGATCGGCGCCGAGCCGGTCAACTACGTCGGACCAAAGTGTGTCTGGGTCTGCGGTTGTCAGGTCCTCTGGGAAGGCGGGCGCAATGAGCCACGCCCCCTCCCCCAGCTCGGCTTCGAGCTGATCTGGCGCCCAACCGCTGTATCCAGAAAAGACACGGACCAATCCCGACAGGCTGGCAGGTGGCGGCAGAGAGAGGTCTACTAAGGCGATACCACCCCCGACCGGTGTGGAGCCTGCATGGTCTTGAGCTAGGCCCACCGCCGTCTCTGGTTCCACTGGTCCGCCGAAGAAGACGACGGGGGGGACAGCGAGCGCGCCCTCCCAAGCGGGGATGTGCTCGAGCACAGGCTCAACTGAAGGCTGGTTGATGATCACCCCGACCGCTCCGTCTTCGTCGTGTTGCCAGACAAATATCACGGAACGACCGAAGGTGCTGTTAGCGAGAGCAGGCGACGAGACGAGCAGGAACGGAAGCATGGATCAGATAATAGGAAGGGAACACAGCATGTGGGTGAACCCACCTTCAGGCGGCTCAAATAGGGTCCATTTCCGTGGTAAAATTGGCGCTTCACTTGGGTTCTTGAAGGAGTAAATGGTGCGAATCGGATTGATTGGGCTTGGCAGGATTGGCCGAAACATAGTCCGGCAGGTAGAGGACCATCCCAGCCTCGAGGTCGTGGTCATTGCAGACTACGCTTCGGCTGACGGTCTGGCCTATCTCCTCAAATACGACTCGATCTACGGGCGTTTCGAGGCGGAGGTCAGCCATACCGAGGACAGCATCTCTATCGACGGCCGGCGGATCCCTCTGGTCGACGGACGAGACCCGGGGTCGGTCGACTGGGCTTCGCACAACGTAGATGTCGTCATTCAGGCCGTCGGGGCGCCCCACGCTCGCAGCTGGTCTGAAGCACTCATCACTGCCGGCGCACCGAGGGTCATCGTCGCTTCGACTCCCAAGACTCCTGGCGAGGTTCCCATCTATGTGCCCGGTGTGAGCGCATCTACGGTCCTCGCAGAGCCGATTGTGGCAATGGGCTCCAATACGGCTCAGGCAGCCATCCCGGTTCTGTCGGCCCTTGGTGACGCCTATGGAGTCGAGAACGGCTTCTTGACGACCGTCCATGCGTTCACTTCTAACCAGCGGCTAGCTGACTCCCCTACCGACGGCCTCCGCTCGAGTAGGGCGGCCGGAGACAATATCATCCCCTCCCCGAGCAACTCGGCTGAGATCATCGCCCAGGTTCTGCCGCATCTAGAGGGCAAGCTGATGGCGACGGCGCTCAACGTTCCGGTCCCCGACGGATCCACCATCGACATGGTGGTGCAGCTTGGTGCCACCGTGACTGCTGAAGAGGTCAACACGATGCTGGAGGCGGCCTCGGAACGGATGGGCGCAGGTCTTGACGTAACTCGCGATCCGATTGTCTCGACCGATGTGATTGGATCTAGTTCATCGGGCATAGTTGATGCGCTGACCACAACGGTCACAGGAGGCAACATGGTCAAGATCATTATCTGGTTCGACAATGGGTGGGGCTATACCGCTCGAATCATTGAGGCTTTGGAAGGGGTGCCGGCATGACCACAAGAGTCGCAATCAACGGGTTTGGGAGAATCGGCCGGGCCGTATTCAGAATCATTCACGAGCGAGACGCCGATATGCAAGTGGTCGCCGTCAATGACCTGTCAGACGATGACGTATTGGCCTACCTGCTCAAACATGACACTGTCATGGGCGAGTTCTCTGGTGAGGTCTCAGTCGCCGATGGGGTGATGACGGTGGATGGACTTGAGATCCAGATGCTTATGGAGCGAGATCCGGCGCAGCTGCCTTGGAAGGAGCTCGACGTAGATGTTGTAATCGAGGCTACTGGGGTCTTTCGACTTCGAGATCAGATTCAGAAGCACATCGACGCAGGTGCTAGGCGGGTCATTCTCACTGTGCCGGCCAAGGACCCGATAGACGCCACCATCGTCCTGGGTGTCAACGACGATCAGTTGGCAGCGGACGACGAGATTGTCTCTAACGCCTCGTGCACCACCAACTGTCTGGCCCCCATGGCCAAGGTGCTCGACGAGACCTTCGGCATTGAGCACGGCACCCTGACCACGGTGCACGCGTATACGAATGATCAACGCCTCGCGGATGTTCCGCATTCTGACCTGCGCCGGTCCCGAGCAGCCACCGAGAACATCATTCCTACTTCCACCGGCGCTGCAGCCGCCGTTGGACGGGTGCTCCCTTCTCTCGAAGGACGGATCACTGGTATGGCGATGCGTGTTCCCGTTGCTGACGGCTCGACCGTCGACCTCACCGTCAAGCTAAAGACTCCGGCGACAGTCGAGGGCATCAATGCCGCGTTCAAAGCTGCGGCTGAGGGAGAGTTGGAGGGGATTCTTGAGTACTCCGAGGAGGCGCTGGTCTCATCCGATATCATCGGGAACCCGTACTCAGCGATCTTTGACGCTGGAGCTACCCAGGTTATCGATGGGACCTTTGTGAAGATCATGGCCTGGTACGACAACGAATGGGGCTATTCGAACCGTGTGGTCGACCTTATTGGTCGGCTCGAGGCTTTTGCTCAATCCGGCTAGGCCCGGCCGTTAACTCGTCGGGAGCTCAGCCAGAATCCAGCGAATAGTCTCGGAGATCACCTCGCGTTGCTCGGGTTCGTTGTGCGTCTCGTGGCGAAGCGTGGGATACAGCTTTCTCTCTACCGTAGGCAGCGCACCGAGAGGCGCCGAGAACTGGGGCAAGACGAGTGGGTCCGCTCCACCATGGATGACATAGGTGGTGAGGTCAAGCGAAGCTGCGTTTGCCTGAGCACGCTCCATCTCCTCGAACAGCAGGGCTCCAAGCATCGCTGAATCCTTCGGAGTGCGCAACGGATCTGCGAAATAGGCCTCGCCAACAGCAACGTCTCGGGAAAGGGCTTCTCCCTTGATCACTGCGGGGATGCCCAGTTTGGGAGCGACCTTCGAAATGATCGGAGCGAGGACCCGTTGCCACTTGGGTACGTCAGCGTCGAGAGCGGGAGCCGAAAGGATCAGTAGGTCTGGGCCTGTCCTGTCTGACAATGCATACGAGAGTGCAATAAGGCCGCCCATAGAGTGCCCATAAAGCACGACTGGGAGGCCGACCGACTTAGCCTCGATGACATCGTGCTCGACGGTGTCTAAGAATTGGTCCCAAGAGTCTATGTGAGCGCGGGGCCCGCCAGATTCCCCGAAGCCCGGCAGGTCAGAACCCGTCATGGTGAGGTTGGACTCGGTGAATTGGGCTCCAACGTGTTCGTACCGCCCCGTGTGCTCGTTTATGCCGTGTACAAGGACGACAGTGGCGACCGGCTGATCGGCTGTCCATGTTCGGCTGAAGATGAGGTCGTTTCCGGTGCCTCTAGTTGCTGTAGTTGATGTCATCCGTTTACGACTCTCGCCAGGGGGACTTGCTCGACGTCAGGTGGACCTGGGCGACGTGTTGGGAGTGACCCCTCCGTCAGTTGGTCAGGCAGTTCGAGGCCGTACTTGACAACAAGGTGGAGGTAGTCCCGTTGATAGAGAATCTTGCACTTGACGTCTGGATAGATCTCACCAAGCAGGCGCACCTTCCGGTTCTTCTTGGTCACCAAGCGTTGGTTCATCGTTGTAACTTCGACAAATACCTTGTCTTCGGGAAGGTAGAAGTCGGGCGTGAACATTGCCATCGGCTCGGCGACCTCGTCCCAACTCAAGACAAACGAGCGCGGCTCGTACAACCATGGCACCTCGTAGAAGTCGAGGAGTAGACCCAGCTGCCGCTCACTGTTGTGAGCGAAGGGGACGTACTCGGCGGGAACGTAGGGAAGACTCAGAGCGCTTCAACCGATCGTATAGGAATCTCGATAACCTCGGCAGCTGGAAACAAGACATCAATCTCAGCCTCGAGCTCTTTCCGTAAAGGAGCTACTGCAAGACCGAAGACACCCTGGCCGCTGCGCAGAACGTCGACGACCTCTGAGGCGCTCTTGGCGGCGATGATGGAGTTCCCATCCACCAAGATGGTGATGTCGGACAGACTGTCTATGCCCAGTTCGTTGCGCAACGTCTTGATGGCAAGACGGATCTTGGCGAGGCTCATGCCCGCATCCTTGAGCCGCTTGATCACTTTGAGCTGAATGACGTCTGTGAAGGCGTAAAGGCGTTGAGTGCCCGATCCTTTAGCCTCCTGTAGCGAAGGTGTGATGAGCCCTGTGCGAGCCCAATAGTCAAGCTGTCGGTAGGTGATACCGACGAGATTGCAAACCTGTGGTGCTCGAAAACCTTTAGTAGTCATGTGTGCTCCTGCAGTATAGGTTACACGCCCGTAATTACCTCGAGTGGAAACCTACGGAGCCGATCGCGACAAGTCAACTATCTGCGGCTACTCCCCCGGTGTGAAGTCCTCGGGAGACACGTCTTCTAGGAATTCCTTGAACTCTTCAATGGCCGACTCATCGGACTCCTCCTGGAGTTGGATCCCTGCACTATCAAGCACGCTTTGAGCGACGAACAACGGCGTATCAAGGCGGGTCGCGACTGCGACAGCGTCAGATGGTCGGCAGGAGATCGTCTTCTCACCGAGCACGGTCTCGAGAGCAAGCTCGGCGAAGAACACTGATTGCTCTACATCGGTGATGGTCACTCTGGACAGACCTGCGTCTAGCGTCGTGATCAACTCGACGAGGAGATCGTGGGTCATGGGCCGTTGGGGCTCCACACCTTCAAGGGCCGCAGCGATCGATGCGGCCTCGACCGGGCCGATCCAGATGGGTATGTGTGTAGAGCCACCACTCTCGCGCAAGAGTAGGACCGGTGACTGGGAAGGCAGCTGGATCCGAATACCTGCTAGTTCTACTAACACTGGCTCGCTCATGTTGGCAGCCTATCACTTTCTGGCCACACCTGACTGGGAACCGACCCGACCTCAACGGCGAAGCGTTCTAGATCGAGTACCGCCCATATGTCCTTCAGGTTACGAAACTGGCCTTCCCAATCCATTCCGTAGCCAATAACGAACTCATCTCCAACCGTGAACCCAGAGAACTCGACGGGAACATCTACCAGGCGTCTCGTGGCTTTGTTCAGCAAGGTCACAGTTGAGATACTGGCGGGACGTTGCGCGGCAAGGTGTGCCCTAAGACTGCGGAGTGTCAGGCCGGTATCGACAATATCCTCAACGATCACGACGTCACGCCCGTATAACGGAGCCGCGGGACTCAGAGCAAGGTTGACCGTTTCGCCTGAGTCGAATCGCGTCAACGCTACAGCCTCCACCTCTAGGTTCAGGTCTACCGACCGAACAAGGTCTGCAAGCAATGGCACCGCGCCGTGGAGCACCATCACGAAGATCGGGGTCCGGTCTGAATAGGCCTCAGTTAGCTCCGCCCCTAGCTCCTTGACTCGCTGGCTGATGGTGTTGTGGTCGATCAACAGCTCGATTGGAGCGGTCACGTAAGGAGATCCAAGAACCACCGAAAGGCGTCAGCAGGAGTCGGTAGCACTGGTGTGGACATCTGCTGGGGGCCGACTCGGCCTGACTCCACGCCATCTATCAAGGTGAGGAGGAACGGCGAGCCATGCAATATGGTCGGCTCGAGGCTCACAGCCCCACTCGGAGAGACAGGGAGGACGGCGATCGCTGGGTCGGGAGCGGCCACCCCTTCGGGCGCCCGGGTGGGCGGGAAAGCGTTTGCGGCTGTTACTACCGACATCAAGCGGAAGTTGTCGAAACCGTAGTCCATAAGAGCGGTGGCATCAGCAAAATGCTGGTCGGAGCCCATGACGATGGCGTAGATTGTGCGGCCTTGGCGAGTGGCAGCTGATGCGAGCACGAGCTTTGCGTTATCGGTGTAACCGGTTTTGACTCCGATCGCTCCAGGATACGTCAGGAGCAGTTTGTTGGTTGAGTCCGCGGTTCGCACCGTTCCGTCCCCAGCGTTGGATATCGTTACGGTCTTGGAGGAAGCAAACTCAGCGAACTGGCGATACTGCATGCCATGAAGCGCCATGGTCAACAGGTCTCTCGCTGAGGTGTAATGACCCGCAGCGTCTAGGCCGTGCGGGTTCTGGAAGTGGGTGTTCGTGAGGCCAAGGTCCTCGGCGCGCTCGTTCATCATCTCGACGAAGGTGACAATGGAGCCTTTGGCAAGGTGTTCGCCGACGGCGATTGCAGCATCGTTGGCCGATCTCACCATGAACGCCCCGGTCAGCTGCCTGAGGGTCAGTGTTTCTCCGGTCTCGAGATCGATCTCGGCCTCCCCGACTGAAGTGGCGGTCGCAGACACTGTCACAAGGTCATCCATGTTCCCGTTCTCGACGGCGAGGATCCCGGTCATGATCTTGGTCGTGGACGCCATAGCCCTGCGCTCGTCAGCGTTGAATTCGGCCAGCACAACGTCAAACGTAGCGTCGTAGATGATCCATGTCTCTGCAGTGACCGCAGGGGGACTCGCTACGGCCGTAAGGCCGATCGGCAACGAGACCGGTCCGGCTGCCGAAGCGGTCATTAGACCAAGAACCGTTGTGACCACAAGAAGCGGAGTAAGGGCCCGCCGGATCATGGCTGGGACAAGGTAGATAGCTCATCGGCGGCGACAGCGGCGCCTAGCTCAGAGAGCGAGTCAGCTGCTGACTGGAGCAGCTCGCCCAGTTGGCCCTCTGACGAAGGCTTGTTCGATCGAAGCAAAGCCTCAGAACGCCCCCGAACGGAAGCGGCTAAGGACTCGGCTCCGCTGCGCACTGTTCGCAGATGACGGGGCTCAAGTCCAAAACTCAAGACTGATTGAGCTGCCACCACGATGTCAACGGAAAGATTTGTGAAGCCTTCGGGTCCCTCTCGAAGCACGCCGTGCTTGGCTAATTCAGCGATGAGGCCTGGCTGAGCGTCTGCTTCACGAGCCAGCTCTGCTGTCGTGAACGGGCCCGTTCGCTTTGCAGTTCTCTTCATGTCGCTTGGGGTCCAGTCCCCTAGCCGATCCTGGATGACCTCAAGCGGAAGGTATTCGTCTCGCTGCAGCCGCAGAATCTCATGGATACGATTGATAACTTCTGACGGAAACTTTCGGTAGCCCGAAGCGGTCCGCGGTGGGGTAATGAGGCCGCGCTTTTCAAGGAACCGGATCTTTGAAATGGTGAGGTCAGGGAACTCGCCCCTCAGGTCCCGCACCATCTGCCCTATGCCGACAGCAGTATCAGACATCGCTCTTGGCGACCACCATGTGGAACTTGCCGACAAACACGCGGTCACCGATGGCGAGAGATTCTTCGTCAATCCTTGTTCCGTTTACGTATGTGCCGTTCGTCGAGCCTGAATCGGCCAGAACGAGGGTGCTGTTGAGATGAGTGAAGCGACAATGATGCCTTGAGACAGTGACGTCATTGAGAAAGATGTCGCTGTTGGGGTCTCTCCCGATGGTGGTAACGGCCCTCTTGAGCAGGAATGTCATCCCAGCTCTTGGCCCACGCTCAACAACAAGTGCGTAGCCGCTCAGATCTGGATCGACGGCGAACTCGGATGTTTCTTCGAGCTCAGCGACCGGCAAGTAGACAACGGTCGGCTCAGAGTCCACCGTGGCGCACACCTCGCAGGTGGTGACTCCTTCGGGAAGTTCTGTATGGCAAGTCGGGCATCTCATGACCCTAGGCTACCACCGCGCGGGCTCAACTCTAAACGAAAGGTCGAGGCCGGTATCCCGACGAGAAAGGCCCTATTCTTCGGTGACTTGGGCGATGTATTGGTCCGCGGAGAGCAAGCTGTCGAGCTCTGATGGATCGTTAAGAGTCAGTTCAACAAACCAGCCCGTCCCGTACGGGTCGCTGTTCACGAGTTCGGGGCTGTCGTCGAGCAATTCGTTCACGGCGACGACCGTGCCGCTCACTGGGGCGTATACGTCGGCAACAGACTTCGTTGACTCGACCTCAACCATCTCGTCGGCGGCAGCGAACGAAGCATCAACGTCTGGAAGGTCGATATACACGACGTCACCGAGAGCATCTTGTGCGAAGTCGCTGATGCCCATGCGCACGTGGCGTCCCTCGCTCGACTCGCCCACTACCTGGACCCACTCGTGGGATGTGACGTATTTGCGGTCTGACGGAATGTTCATATTGCGTCCTTCTGGTCTGTGTCGGTTCTAGTGGCCGGCGCTACGCCTGCCGCACCCGATCTCTGATCTCACCCAAATACCCTACCGCCACAATGAAGTACAACAGCAGCCCGACCACTCCTAACACCCACGCCAACGGGAGGAGTACTGAGGGGGCCACATCTCCCCCGGCAAGGTAAAACGCGGGCACTGATATGTAGAGCAACGCCGTGGCGGTCTTCCCGAGGGTTCGCACGGCCAACGTGCTCCCGGTCGCCTTGAGCAGGTACGCCGCTGCAACCGCCATGACCAACTCGCGAAAGGCGAGGGCTGCAAGAATCAAGAGTGGGACAATCCCGGCCAGAAAGCCCCCCACAACGGCAGCTACGAGCGCTAGACGGTCAGCGATCGGGTCGAGAGCCTTACCAAGCTCTGTGACCTGGTTAAGGGCCCTAGCAAGAGTGCCGTCGATCCAATCGGTACCCCCAACCACGATCAGAACAATCGCTGACCGGAGCACCTCTCCCTGATCTAGGAGAAGCCAGAGGAAATACGGGATTGCAAGGATTCTGGCGAACGAAATCAGATTGGGAAGCGTGTAGATGCGCTTCTCACCGACTCGGGTCATGCCCTTCCAGCAACAACATGGCAGGCAACCCACTCGCCGGTGCCAGTGTCCTCAAGTGGGGGATGCGGATTGGTCTCGCAGTAGGAGGTTGCAATGGGGCATCGGTCCAGGAAGCGACACACATCGGGTGGGTTGATCGCCTTCGAGATACCACCTTTGATCTCTGGCTCAACTTTGTGATGGGACGGGTCTGGAACTGGTACCGCTGCCAAGAGCGCCTTCGTATACGGATGCTGAGGCTTCGCCAGGAGTGTCTCAGTCTCTCCCACTTCGACAATCTTGCCTAGGTACATCACAGCGATCCTGTCGCACATGTAGCGGGCTACTGCCAAGTCATGAGTGATGTAGAGGTAGGACACGCCAAAGTCACTGGCCAGGTCGAGCATGAGCTGCATGATCGAGATGCGAATCGAAACGTCCAACATTGAAGTTGGCTCGTCAGCCACGATGAACCTTGGCTCCAGGATCAGTGCGCGAGCGATAGCAACTCGCTGGCGCTGACCGCCCGAAAGTTCATGTGGGTATCGAAACAGGAACGTCTCAGCTGGCGTCAATCCAACACGGTCAAGGAGCTTTGCGACCTTTTCTTCCCGGTCATGAAGGCTACCGATGTTCTGGACGGTTAGAGGCTCCGAAACCGTGTCGTAGACGGTACGTCGCGGGTTGAGCGACTCAAACGGATCTTGAAAGATCATTTGGACCTGTCGTCGAAAGTCCTTCATGTCTGCTCGGCTGATGGACGCTACGTCAACGCTGTCCTCTTCGGTGCGAAAGACGATGGAGCCCGTGGTTGGGTCGTCGAGTCTCACAAGCATTCGACCCGTTGTCGACTTCCCACAACCCGACTCCCCCACGAGAGCCAGGGATTCACCCTCCGCGATCTCGAAGCTCACACCATCGACTGCGTGGACGAAATCAGTGGGTTTACGGAACATCCCCTTGCTGATGGGGAAGAGCTTTTGCAGGTCGTTGACCTCTACTACTGGCTCGCTCATTTGGTGAGTCCCCCGATCTCAGGTACCTGTTGCCAGTTGTGGCACGCCACACTATGACCCCCACCAATATCGGTCATCAATGGCTCCTCGGTGAGGCAGATATCGGTTACGAATGGGCACCGAGGGTTGAATCGGCAACCCGCTGGAGGATCCAACAAGTCAGGTGGCTCGCCCTCCAAAGCCAACAGCTTGCGCCTGGGCCCGGTCACCGACGGCGTCGAGCTCAGCAGGAGGTAGGAGTATGGGTGCCGAGGTCGATGGAAGATTTCGAGCGTGTCGCCGAGCTCCACCAGTTTGCCCGCATACATGACGCCCATTCGATCTGTCACTTCTGCGATCACAGCTATATCGTGCGAGATATAGATGATCGACATGCCAAGATCCTTCTGGATCTTCTTTAGCTCCTTGAGGATCTGATCCTGGACGATGACGTCTAGAGCTGTTGTCGGCTCATCGGCAATGATCAACTTGGGGTTGCAGGAAAGAGCCATAGCGATGACAGCTCTCTGGCG
>CAXMPE010000154.1:0-4269 GCA_964195245.1 uncultured Verrucomicrobiales bacterium
TATTGGTGAACAAAGCTGACCACCACCGAACCTTGACCTACCGCGGAGGCAACTCTCCTGACTACTCCGTGCCGGACGTCACCTGCAGCGAAGATGCCCGGAACGCTGGTCTCCATGAGGAAGGGATCACGGTCTAGCTTCCAGGATGCCGGCCACTTCCCATCTCGAAACAGGTCAGGGCCGGTGTAGATGAAGCCTGCCTTGTTAGTTTCGACTACTCCCGCAACCAGATCCGAGTGCGGCACTGCCCCAGCAAAGATGAAGAGCGCAGAAGCCTCCAACTCGTGGTCGGTGCCCTCTGTTGTGAGGGTAACCCGCTCTACTGTCTCGTCGCCTTCGACGGCAGCAACGGTAGTGCTCAACAACACCTCAACGTTCTCGGTTCCGTTGATCTGGTCAACCAAATACTGAGACATCTTCGCTTCCAACGAGTCGCCCCTGACTACCACAGTGACCTTGTCCGCGAACTCAGACAGCAGCATCACCCCTTGACCAGCCGAGTTGGCTCCGCCGACCACGAGGACATGCTTCCCCCGGTAATTGGCAGCCTCGCTGATGGCGGCGCCGTAATACACCCCGGCCCCGTTGAATCGCTCGTACCCCGGCACGTTCAACTTGCGGATAGTCATCCCGGTCGAGATCACCACGGCGTGGCAACTCAGCTCGGTCCCATCCTCCATAAGGAGATACTTGTAGTCACCCTCCACGCGGATCGACGCAACCTCAGCAGCGGTCAGGACCTCGGCTCCCAAACGCGAAGATTGCGCAGAAGCCCTCCGAGCGAGATCAGCGCCAGAGATACCCTTGGGGAAACCAAGATAGTTTTCGATTCTGTCGGTCCCACCCGCCTGTCCGCCCATGGATGCTCGTTCTAGAAGGAGGGTATTGAGCCCTTCGGAGGCCCCGTACACAGACGCTGCAAGCCCTGCGGGCCCTCCCCCGACGATCACCAGTTGGTAGAACGGGGCCTTAGCCTTCGTCTGTTGACCAACCTTCTCCGCCAGTTGCAGCTTCGTTGGCTGCGAGATCACTTCCCCGTCGTGGAACACGACGAGGGGCAAGGAGGCCTCCTCCCCTGCTGCGTCGATGAACTGAGCGGCTTCAGAATCCCTCTCGGCATCGAGCCACTGGTACGGGATCTGACTGCGCGAGAAGAAGTCCTTGATGTCATGTACCAACGGAGACCACTGGCTCCCGACCAAACGTATACCTTCGTAGGGAGACCGGTAGGTTGCCTGCCAGTCGTCGAGTAAGTCATCAAGGATCGGAAAGAGGTGTTCCCCTGGCGGATCCCACGGTTTCATCAGATAGTGATCGAGCCCGACCGTGTTAATCGCGGCTATGGCAGCTGACGTATCCGCGTAGGCCGTTAGTAGCACCTTGCGCGCCCCTGGGTAGATTTCGATCGCTTCTTCGAGGAACTCAGTCCCTGACATCTCGGGCATCCGCTGGTCAGCTACGAACAGGGCAACAGCATCGCCGCGCAGCTTCAACGCCTTAACAGCGGTAAGTGCTTCCGCACCGGAAGAGGCCCTGACAATCCGATAATTCGACGCGTATCGACCCCTCAAATCTCGTTGAATCGCGGCGAGAACTTGCGGGTCGTCGTCTACACACACAATCGTCGGTTTTGCCATCAATCAGCACCCTTCAAGGAATCTCCAATGAGTAACGATCGTAGTCGTGTACAGCGATCAGGCATCAAACTCGTCGGAGAGCTTCTCAAGAATTCGGTGATTCGTCGGCCACGAGCGACGCGTACCGGTGGCTCACACCATCTCCGGACACGGTGACCACGCGGTAGCCAGAAGGGTCATGGCCCAAGGGGTACCCCACGGGGCCCGACGCTATCACCTCGAGGCCAGCGTCCTCGGCTCGATTGTTGCGGTGTAGATGACCTGAGAACATCGTCTTGACGCCGTAGGTTCGCGCGAGCTCAATCATCGGCAGCCGCACCGCTTTAGGGACGTTCCAGTACGTGTCCTCTTCATCAGCGTGGTCCACAAAGAGAGGGTGGTGGCCGATCAAGATCGTGCGCTCAGACTCGTTTGCGGCGGCCCGAAGATGCTCTCTAAGCGCTTCCGTCTGGCGCTCAGCTTCCTCGGGGAGTTGAGCCGGCTTGCCCAAGACCGTGGTGTTCAACACCACCAATGAGGTGTCCTCATGGACAAAGCGGTAGTGATCCTGACCAAAGATAGATCGATATTCCTGGACGCTCTCATACGTTGGTTCTACAGCGTCATAGGCAACATCATGATTCCCGGGAGCCCAATACATGCTGACATCGGTATCCAGCATCGCTGTCACATTGCGAAGGGCCAGGAGTTGTCCGCGATCCGTGAGGTCGTCCAGCATGTCTCCACCCATGACAGCAAACGCAGGTCGGAGCCGGTTGGCGGTTGCGATAGCCTCTTCGTACTGTCCGACGTCCCATTCGATTCCGTCGGTCTTTGGCGCCTTACGGACCACCATCCCGCGTGCAGCAAAGCCCTCAATGTCGTCGTCGTCCATCCCCGAAAGCGTCGCGTAGGCGCCCAACTGACAATCGGCCATGAAGAGGAACTCGAAAGATCGCATCACGCACAAGTTTAGCGTAGGCAGCTCAAAACGCCCATGCCCCAGACCCCACGCGGCCCCTCGCCCCGCACCCCCGCAAGCGCTTACGCGTCGAATGCGACGCTACAAGCCCTGGGCTCCACGCGTCGAATGCGACGCTTTGGGCTGGTGGGTGCTTGGAATACGGCGGAGGTTGGCACCTGGGACTAGGTTTACTCCTATGCATTTTGGAGCGCGTCATGACTGACTTCACATTGAAACTGGCCATCTCGGCAGGGCTCGTGATCGGTCTGCTGATTCTTCGAGGATTCGTGGTTCGGGTCCTCCGTCGGCAGTTGGCAGATGTAGACGAGGACTTGCACACCTGGTTCCGCGCTCGCCGGGTCACGTCCTACGTCTTCACGGTCCTCGCAGTCATCACCCTCGCGTGGATCTGGGTGGACGCGTTCAACGCGCTCCCCACCTACCTCGGACTGGTTTCGGCCGGGCTCGCAGTGGCTCTTGCTGATGTCTTGAGAAACATGGCTGGCTGGGTCTACATCGTCGCGAGAAAACCTCTGAAGGTAGGACAGCGCGTCGACGTGAAGGGGATCCGAGGAGATGTTGTCGACATCCGCCTGTTCCGCTTCACCCTCATGGAGATTGGCAACTGGGTCCACGCTGATCAGTCCACCGGGCGGCTGATACACATCCCCAACGCGGTTGTCTTCACCGACGCCTTGGCCAACTACACAGAAGGTTCGGACTTCATCTGGCATGAGATCCCGGTGTTGGTGACTTTCGAATCGGACTGGAAAGCAGCCAAGGCCATCATCCTTAAAGAGGTGCAGGCCATCGTGGCTGGGACCGCCGAGACCGCCGCAAAGAGCCTCCGAAAAATGGCGCACGAGTATCAAGTCAAGCTCGGCACCCTCACACCCATCGTCTACCTTACGGTCCGCGAATCAGGCATTCTGTTGACCGGCCGCTACTTAGTCTCTGCTCGAAACAGCAGGGGGTCTGAGGAGAAGGTATGGGAGGCCATCCTCACTCGCTTCGCCGAACACAGCACCATCCAGCTCGCCTACCCAACTGTCCGAACCTACCTAGAGGGCCCCATCTCTCTAGAAAGGCCCAACTAGAACTATGCGCGCCATAGGAGCCCTACTACTCGCCATCATCGCTGCTCTCACCGTGGTCTACGCGTCGGCGGCAGCACCAACGCTCCACGAGGGGGATGTCTCGATCGCCCCATTGGCCCCCACTCCAATTACAAAGCCACCACCACCTCCAACAATCACCCTGCCTCCTGGCAGCACTCTTCCCACGACCACGACCACGACAACAACAACCACAACAACAACAACAACCACAACCACAACCACAACAACAACCACAACGACGACACCGGCAACGACTACATCCGCCGTCGCGACGAGCACCGTCCCCGGCATGCCGCCCCAGACCGTCGAGCCAACTCCCGACGAAACGAGCAACGTCACCCAGGACGCCACCCAGCCTGATGCGACAGAAGGGGATGCCGGCGAACCAACAACGGGGGACGACCCTTCGGGGGTTGCACCCGGCCGGCTTCCGTGGGGGCCCATCGCCACCGTCGCCCTCGCCGTTCTGGTCTTGGGCTACCTAGCCCGCCGCAAGTGGCGTACGCCGCAGCCGTGACACAGACTCCTACTCGTCGCCCAGCACCGCCCTTTCGACGCGTCAGAGTTGTCC
>CAXMPE010000155.1:0-4367 GCA_964195245.1 uncultured Verrucomicrobiales bacterium
GAGACTCCTCATGACCATCAAGAGGCGACTCACCGTTGGAGTAACGCTCCTCACATTCCTGTTGTTGACACTGGCCAGCGTGCTCACCGTAGTTACCTTGGAGAACCGCCTCATCAGCTCGATCGACGAAGAAGTTCACCAAACCATACCGCCGGAACTCCGTCGTGTGACAGCGAGTGGAGTCCCTGCGAATTTGCTCATCGAGGGATTCCAGGGACGGGCTGGAGGGATCGAGCGCTTCCTCGCTGAACGGAATATTGCAGTCATCGTGGTTGCTGGAGACGACATCCTCACTCTCCCGGTAGGCTCGACCGACGATCCAAAGTCGCTCCCAGACATCGATCTGAGCTCCCTCACCGCTCAGGATCCCTTCACGGTTCCGTCCCTCGATGGCACCATCGAGTACCGAGCCGCGGTGCACGAGCTCAGAGGCGGACACATCATCTTCGCTGTTTCCCTCGAGGACACGGAAGCTGCCATACGATCGCTGAGCTGGGTATTGCTAGGTGTGGGTCTACTGGCTGTCGCCTCAGTCGCCATTGGGACTTCGCTCATCATCAATCGTGGACTACATCCCATCGACCAAATGATCGAGACGGCAGAGCAGGTGGGTGAGGGGAGCCTATCCCAGCGGATAACGGTGAACGACGCCGAAACAGAAGTCGGCCATCTCGGGACATCCATCAACGCGATGCTCTCAAGAGTTGAAGAAGCCGTCGCCAAGCGCGACGCATCGGAAGCACGCTTGAGGCGATTCGCCTCCGACGCGTCCCATGAGCTTCGTACACCACTCACCTCAATCCTCGGGTACGCAGAGCTCTACCGGCATGGCGGTGACCAGCCAGACGAAGTCGCCCGCTCCTTCGGCCGTATCGAGTCCGAGGGCGCCCGCATGTCCCGACTGCTCGAACAGCTTCTTCAACTCGCCCGTCTCGACCAAGGTGTGGTCGTAGAGAAGAAGGATCTTGACCTCCGGATGCTCGCCGAGAGCCTCGTCGCCGACGCTCAGGTAGTGGAACCATCAAGGCCCATTTCCTTCTCTGCCCCGACAGATCCCGTAATGGTGACCGGGAACGAAGACCAACTTCAGCAGATCCTCACAAACCTGCTGGCCAACGTTCGGGACCACACCGGACCAACAGATCTCCTGGTAGTCACCATCCAAGTGGCTGACCTCGAAGCAATCATATCGGTGGCCGACAAGGGTCCTGGCATGAGCATCGAAGACAGCGCTGCGGCCTTCGAGCGCTTCTACAGGTCTGGTCCTACAGGAAGCGGCTCCGGTCTGGGCCTCTCAATTGTCGAAGCTATCACAACTGAGCATGGCGGCTCAGTCAGTCTCGACGGCTCCGACGGCACAACAGTCACCGTCCGCTTGCCTCTAAGCCCAACCTGAACCTGAACGTAGACCTTGACTCGGGCCGAAGCTCTAGCTCTCTACCTTGGGTTGCACCGAGGACTTACACGCGGCATACTGTTGCGTGATGAACACAGCTACTCAAAGCACCATTATTTCCTAACGACGCCGACCACAGACCGGTCGAGCGTCCAACACCCTCTGCATAGGCAGGGGGTTTTTGTTTGGAGCAACGCACCATGGCACTAGAAATCTACGACACCACACTGCGAGACGGCACTCAACAGGAGGGCATAAGCCTCACCGTGAACGACAAGCTTCGGGTAGCCGGATTGCTTGATGACCTCGGCGTCGACTACATCGAAGGCGGCTGGCCCGGCGCTAACCGCAAAGATACTGAGTTCTTCAAACGAGCCGTTTCTGAACTCGACCTCAGGAACGCCAAGCTATCGGCTTTTGGCTCCACCCGCCGACCGAACGGCGACGCGGAGACCGACCCTCTGCTGCGTTCACTCCTCGAAGCAGAGACCGAGATTGTCACCATCGTTGGCAAGACTTGGGACTACCACGTCCAAGAGGCGCTTCGCACTTCTGAAGACATCGCCATTCGCATGATCGCCGAGTCTGTCGAGTTCCTGGTCGGGCACGGCCGTCGGGTCTTCTTCGATGCTGAGCATTTCTTTGACGGCTACCTGGACAACGCTGATTTCGCTCTAAAGGCGATTATGGCTGCACACGAGTTCGGCGCCGAGCGACTCGTTCTTTGCGACACAAACGGGGGCATGCTGCCAAGCCAAGTGAAAGGCGTCCTCGACAAGCTCAAGACCCAACTTCCCGGAGCTGAGCTTGGGGTGCACTTCCACAACGACTCGGGCTGCGCGGTCGCCTCCAGCATCACTTCTGTGGATGCTGGCGTTCGCCAAGTACAAGGCTGTGTGAACGGATACGGGGAGAGAGCTGGGAATGCCGACTTGTCAGTTCTACTGCCTGACCTTGCGCTCAAGATGGATAAGCCGGTGCTCAAGGACTCACAACTAGAGATGCTTAGCCCGATCGCTCATCACATCGCGGAGATCGTGAATATTTCGCTCGATGCTCAGCGACCGTATGTGGGCACCTCGGCATTCACACATAAGGCAGGGCTGCACACTTCAGCGTTGGCTCGCCGGCGGGATGCGTACGAGCATGAGAATCCTGCGGCCGTCGGGAACCGGACTCGAATGGTCGTGAGTGAGCTTGCTGGCAAGGCCAGCGTCTATTCGAAGGCAGCAGAGCTAGGGCTCCCCATGGACGACGACCTCGCCTACAAAGTCCTTGAAGAAGTGAAGTCGCTCGAGCACGGCGGATACCAGTTCGAAGCCGCCGACGGGTCGTTCGAGATGCTGGTGCGGACCATGTCGGGATGGAAGAACGATCTCTTCACGCTCGAGTCGTTCCGAGTGTTCAGCGAACACCACACCGATGGTGGCGTGATCGCCGAGGCGACGGTCAAGCTGTCCGTGCAAGGCCAGCGGAAAGTCAGTACCGGAGAAGGCACTGGTCCAGTCAATGCTCTGGACGTTGCGTTCCGCAAGGCCCTTCAGGATCACTACCCCGGCATCATGGCGCTCCATCTCACGGATTACCGGGTGCGGGTCCTCGACAGCGGCGATGGGACTTCAGCAACCACACGCGTGCTGTTGGAGATGTCAGACTCGACCACCAGCTGGTCAACAGTGGGCGTCCATGAGAACGTTATTGAGGCAAGTTTCAAAGCGCTCCAAGAAGCTCTCACCATCGGCCTCATTCGCGCTCAGCAGTAGCCCTACTCGGCAACGTCAACCCAGGTCGCCCCCGCAACTTGGACCAACTCACTGAGCTGCATCGGGAAGATCGTTGTGGGCGTTCCGCCCGCGACCCATACCTCTTCATTGCGCTTGAGCGAGACGTCCACATACGTTGGGACGTCAGTCACGTGCCCGAACGGCGGGGTGCCACCAATCGCGTATCCAGTGGCTTCTCTCGCCACCTCAGCCCCAGCACGGTCGACCTTGGCGGCTCCAATCACCTTTGCCAACGCCGTTGTATCGACCCGGAAATCGCCAGACATCAAGACGAGGATCGGACGGTCATCGGCGGTGAGCACGATCGACTTGGCGATTTGGCTCAGTGCGCACCCAGCTACGTTGGCTGCGTCTTGACTCGTCTTAGTCCCTTCGGGGAATACGAGAGGCTCGGCGCGGTAACCAATCGCTGCAGAGGCTTCGACGAATCGCTGAGTAGCAAGAGGTAGTTCCATCGGCACGAACCTTACTTCGGTGCAACAATCATGACATGACCGACGTCCACCAAGACATCCTGCAGCTTCGACGCGCAGACCAAGCCGTAGTACTCATGACGTACCGGGGGGATTGGTGACCGTACTGCTGCGCCCAGCTCGTGAAGCTGGAGAGCGAGATTGATCGCATCCACGGAAACGGAGCCGAACTCGTCGCTCTCAGCGTTGACGAGCATGTGCGCCAGATTGGAATGCACCAGCGTTGGCCCGTTCCCAACGCGTTGTTCGTCGACGATCCTGAAGGGGACCGATACCTGAAAGCGCTTGGGCTCTACAGCCCAGCCGAACGTGACGGACTAGCGATTCCAGCGCTCCTGGTAATCGCTCCCGATGGCACCGAGACGTTCCGGTACGCCGGCAACGACTTCGCAGATCGGGTTGCCGATGAGGCAATGTTTTCGGCCGTAGAGTCTCTCGGCCTCGATGCTATCGAGCCGCCCGAGGGGGGACCTGACGGCGACTTCCCAGACGAGGCGCGCGGATACTTCCGTCCAGTCAGCTTCTCGGCGTATATGACAGGCAGCCGCACGGGTGCCCTCGCCTTGTCCAGAAGAGTCAAGGATCCGGAGGCGAAAGCCCAACTAGAGGAGCACGTCGAGCAGATGACCCAGAGCCTCTCGGCCTGGGCAGAGCTGAAGAATCGCCGGTAGCCAGATCCAAGGATCAGCATAAAAGAAGGGGCCCTCTCGGGCC
>CAXMPE010000156.1:0-10486 GCA_964195245.1 uncultured Verrucomicrobiales bacterium
AGCCGACGGTTTGGGAAGGCCTAGGCATGCTTGGGAAGGTCAGGATTGTTGGGCTCTGGTTAGCTGTTCCCTATCTGGCTTGGATTCTGGTCTTGTTGCTGGCCCCCGGTGGCGGACCCGTGGAGGGCCTCAATCTGGAACCCTTCGCAACACTGACACGTCAGGGTCTGTCCACCCGGGTGTTCTGGTTGCAAGCAGTGGGCAATGTGGGGCTTCTGCTGCCGTTCGGTCTCTTATCCGTAATGTGGGACAAACCCCTTGTCAGAACCCTCCTCTACATTCTCATCGGATCGGTCGTCATTGAGGCCGTGCAGTTCACCCCGCTCGTGGGTCGAGTCGCTGACGTAGACGATGTCATTCTCAACGTCGTTGGCGGACTCGCCGGCTGGCTCTTGGGCTGGCCGCTGGCTCGAATGCTCGGAGAGGTTGAGCACGAAAATTAGCTGGTTGCCCAAGGGGCTAGGGCACTGGCCGGGAAGGCGGCCGCAACTATAACTAACACCAGCCCTGCGCGCTTGCTCCCTCCGCTTGCGGGGGAGCTGTCGGCGAAGCCGACTGAGGGGGCACCCGTCTGGAAGCTCTACCTACGGGGGTTGGGGGTGCCCTGGCATTGGTCCGAGTTTTCTCGGACGGTGCCCCGTCCGAGCCTCTTCGGGGCCCACCCTTCCCCCGGAAACGAGGTAGGTGGGCCCGAGCCACCTATCGGCGCGATTTCTAAGTCGACTAGCCAGCTGAACGGGTCATATACACTTACCCGATGCCTGCTGACTTCGACACAATCGTCAACCTTTCCAAGCGACGAGGGATAGTGTTTCCCTCGTCCGAGATCTATGGCGGGCTGAGGTCTGCCTATGACTACGGTCCTCTAGGAGTGTTGTTGCTCCGCAACGTCAAAGAGCAGTGGTGGAAGGCCATGGTGCAGCACCGGGCTGATGTTGTGGGCCTCGACTCGGCGATTATTCAGAGGCGCGACGTGTGGAGGGCCTCGGGCCATGAAGAGGTCTTCACGGACCCGCTTGTCCAATGTTCAAATTGCAATACGCGCCATCGACTCGACAAGCTGGAAGACAAAGAGGTTTGCCCCAGTTGCGGTAGCAGGGGAACCTTTGGTGATCCGAAGGAGTTCAATCTCATGATGAGTACGCACCTTGGCCCAGTTGAGACTGACGAAAACAAGGTGTTCTTACGCCCCGAAACCGCACAAGGAATCTTCATCAACTACGAGCATGTTCGGCGCACCCAACGCATGAAGCTGCCGTTTGGGATCGCCCAGATCGGAAAATCATTTCGCAATGAGATCACTCCTGGCCAGTTCGTTTTCAGGACTCGCGAGTTTGAACAAATGGAGATGGAGTTCTTCTGCCGGCCCGAAGAAGCTGACGAATGGTACGAGTATTGGATACAGAATCGTCATGATTGGTACATGGGCCTGGGCATGACCCCTGAAAACCTGCAAATTCGTACCCATGAGGAGGACGAGCTCTCCCACTATTCGAACAAGACAGCCGACGTGGAGTACAAGTTCCCGTGGGGTTGGGATGAACTTGAAGGGATCGCCAATCGAGCGGACTTCGACCTCAAACAGCACGCCGAACACTCCGGACAAGACTTGCGTTACTTCGATGCTGAGGCGAACGTGCGGTTCTTTCCATACGTGATTGAGCCGGCGGCGGGAGCCACTAGGACTGCGTTCGCGTTCTTGATTGATGCCTATCAAGAAGAGGAGGTCGAGGGTGAGACCCGAATCGTCCTGAAGCTTGATCCGCGACTTGCTCCGTATCAGGTGGCTGTTCTGCCCTTGTCTAAGAAGCTCAGCCCAGAAGCTGGGCGAGTTGCCGACGGGTTGCGTCGCGAGTTCATGGTGGACTTCGACACCACGCAGTCGATCGGTAAACGCTATCGGCGCCAGGACGAGATAGGAACACCGTTCTGCGTCACCTTCGACTTCGATTCTCTCGAAGATGCGTCAGTGACTGTTCGTGACCGCGACACGATGGCCCAAGAGCGAGTCGCCGTCGACCAGCTCTCCGGATATCTCTCGGGCAAGCTCGACCTATAGGGAGCCAATCGAGTTCAGCGGGCTCGGCGGTAGAGTCATCGAGAGATCGGGAGAACTCCTTCTTGGGCTTCCCGTAGCTCAGTACGTAAGCGATGTCGTTAGATGTCGATCCAAAGCCTGAGAGGCATCCATGAACATTCGAGTCACTGTCCTTATTGCGTTCACGTTGGTACTTGCTGCGTGCGGCGGGGAAACAGAACCGTCTGAGGCGGTGCAAACGACCGTAGGCACGACTGTGGCAACAGAGGCTGCCGCTGTTGAAGCGACGGACCCACCGTCCGGCTCCGCTACCTACTCGATCGCAGAAGGCAGCAAGGTCTCTTTCGAGATTTCTGAGGTGTTGAGCGGCAAAGAACAGGTTGTGGTTGGGTCTACCAGGAGAGTTACTGGTGAAGTGACGTTCGATCCGGCTGACCCCAATGCTGCTACTGGAGGGATATTGACGGTTGAGGCTGGCTCTTTCACTACGGACGAAGATCGTCGAAATGGGGCCATTAGGCGGTTCATTCTTGACACCGCGGACTTCCCTGAAATCACGTTCACGTTGACGGGGATTTCAGGAGCCGGCACAGGTACGGTGACGTTGGATGGGGACCTGACCGTGCGTGACATAACTATCTCGGTGACCTTCATGATGCAAGTGTTGGAGAACGAGGCTGGGCGCGTCGTGATGGAGGGCTCTGCGATGGTTACTCGAGACTCACTCGATCTCAATATCCCGAGCGTCCCGTTTGTGGCTGACGTGTCGGATGAGGTGACCTTGAAGGCGCTGTTGGTGTTTGAGTCCTGATCTGCCGTGTGTTGGCTTCGGATCATGGGTGTGCCTCAAGCTTCGCAAGGCTCTGACATCACTGGAGCCTCAGCGCTTCTGACCTACCCAGAGAATCGTATCGAGGGAACCATCCTTGCGCGGGTGCTTACTCTCAATAGGGTTGTCGGTGCCCGAGCTCGAGCGCTGGTTGGGCTTGGGTGGGTGTGCCAACATTGAGAAGTACAAGTCTCAAGACGGGGGTTCACTGTTGCGGTGGGTCGGGGTATCTCACCTTGGGAGGGTCTGTGTGTAGATGTGCCCCATCTGGCTCGCTGCGCTCGCCTATCTTCCCCACTGAAGTGGGGAAGAATGCGCCCGTGATCTCGGGCTTGTTGTTGGCCCATCCTCATTCGGGGAGCTGAGCTTTTCCCCTGTTTAGAGGTTATCCAGAGGCGCCGTAGGCCCGGCCCACAGCGTAGGACAGGATGGCGCCGCTCAAGGACACAGCGAGATTCTGAACGCCGCTTCGGACTAGGCCAGTCTTGGTTGCTTGGCCCTTGACCATACCGACAATGAAGAGTCCTATCGCTGTGAGCGAACCAGCCCAGAGAAGGCCAACGTTTACGTTTGTGACAATGATGAACGGAATCACGCTGGGGAGCGCGCCTGCAATGAAGAGACCCCCGGAGAAGAAGGCGGCCAGCCAAGGGCTACGGCGCTCATCTTCGAGGAGTCCGAACTCTAGAACGGCCATTGTCTTGATCATCCGTTCGTCATCTTCGGCGATGTAAGCCTTTGCGACTTGAAGGGCGTCGTCGCCAAGGCCGATGGAAGCAAGCATGTCATCGAGTTGGGCAACTTCGGCGTCGCGGTAGTGCTTTAGATGCACCATCTCTAGCGCGACCTCACGGTCAAACACTTCTTCCTGAGATCGGGTTGCCAACCACTCGCCGGTGGACATTGAGATGGCACCTGCAATGCCGCCTGCGATACCGGTGAGGAGCACGATACGGACGCTTAAGCCAGCACCGACAACTCCAGCAATGAGGAGGAACGTTGATACCAAACCATCGTTGACCCCCAAAATGATGTCTCGCCAGTACCGGCGGCTGTCACCAAGGTGCGGTTCGTACGGGGGGCGTTCTGACATCACCGAATTCTAGTCTGCCCTAACCACTGAGAAATTCGATCAGTCCTACACTCGACACGTGGCATACGACAGAGATGACATAGAGCGCATCCGGCAGTCAATCAACATTGTTGAGCTGGCTGAAGCGGTGACAACAGTAAAGAAGGCGGGCCGTTCACATAAGGCGATCTGCCCCTTTCATCAGGAAAAAACGCCGTCAATGTCTCTCGATCCGGCCCGAGGCCTCTTTCATTGTTTCGGCTGCCAACGTGGTGGTGACGTCTTCAAGTTTGTGATGGAGTCTCAAGCGCTCGACTTCACAGAGGCAGTGGAGATGCTTGCGAAGCAGGCGGGTGTGACCCTTCGCGTGGATCCCCAAGCGGCCAAGAACCGGGGGCAGCGTCAAAAGCTTACCGAAGCGGTGGCCCTGGCAACGGAGTTCTATCACGACCGCCTCAAGTCGGCCGCCGACGCTGCTGACGCAAGAGCCTATTTACGAGGAAGAGGCTACGACGGGGAGGTGGTTGACCAGTTCGTGTTGGGCTACGCCCCTGAAGCACCGGGGTGGGATTCACTGGTGCAGCACCTCAAAGAAAAGGGTGTGACTGAGGCAGTCATGCTCGATGCAGGACTTGCCACCAAGACCCAACGGGGCAGGATGCGAGATTGGTTTCATAATCGACTGTTGTTCCCGATCTTCGACTTGAGAGGGGATGCTGTTGGGTTTGGCGGTCGCCTATTGGACGGAGATGGCCCAAAGTACGTGAACACTCAGGAGACTCGGATCTACCAAAAAGCTCGGCTGTTGTACGGGCTCAATCTCGCCAAGTCACGGATCGCTAGGGAGGGGACCGCTGTAGTAGTGGAGGGATACACTGATGTCATTGCTATGCACCTGGCGGGGATGGACATTGCAGTCGCGACTTGCGGCACGGCGTTGGGGGAAGACCACTTTGACTTGCTACGACGGTTCTCGGACAAAGTGGTGCTGGCATTCGATGCCGACAAAGCAGGAGCTGGTGCGGCCCTGAGGGGAGGAGAGCTAAAGACTCCGACGGATCTCGGACTCGATCTTCGCGTGGTGCAAATGCCCGAGGGCAAAGATCCAGCTGATCTCGTATCCGCTGGTGAGATGGATGTCCTAACCAAGGCGATCGAGGACTCCGTTCCGCTTGTGGCCTTTCAGATTGAGAAGACGCTAGAGAGGCATGATCTCGAGGAGGTTGAAGGAAAGACTAGGGCCCTGAGAGAGGCGGCCCCGCTGATTGCTCATCTTGAGGACGCCGTTGCCAGAGGGGAGTACGCAAGGCGACTGGCCCGCCAGACCGGCATCGAGGACGACATGGTGCGCCTCGCCATCCGACAGGCCCGCAGCGGTGGAGCATCGGGCGAGAGGCCAGGCAGGTCTTCGGGTCCTCAGCCGAGCAGTCCCGACACCACCACCGAGACGACGCCTCGCAACGCGCTCGAGGAAGAGGCTCTGCGGTTGTACGCATCTGGAGGCTTCGGATCTCGAGAGTTGATAGCGGCGCACTTCGGATCAGACGGCTACAGAACCGCGTTCCGGGCTCTTAAAGCTGCCCCCCGACTCTCCAGCGGGTTGATCGATATAGGCGCCCTCGATCCGATAGACGAAACCTTGGCTTCTCGAGTCAGGGGTTTGTCGCTGCAGGAGCGCCCAGAAGACGATGCAGAAGCCGTGTTCCGTCGACTCGAGGTACGGAGGCTTGAAGCTGAGATAGAAGTTATACGCCAAGAGGTGGAGCGGGTCGATCCAGATGATCAAGCCTATTCCACGTTGGCGAGCCGTTTGGTAGCTTTACTGAGGGAACGATCAGAGTGGAGAAGCAATTGAACATGGACGAGCTCTTCAAGACATTGGTGTCGCGTGGCAAGCAACGCGGCTTCCTTACGGTGAGCGAAGTCCAACAGGATCTGGAGGAGGCGGAAGCTTCGGCCGACGCCTTTGATGACATTGTCACTCGTCTCACAAGCGCCAAGGTCAAGGTGGTAGAGGACAGTGTAGATGAGGCCATCAAACCAATTTCTGATGTGGAAGCCGGCTCAATCACCGATCCCGTCAAGATGTACCTGCAGGAGATTGGTCGTGTGCAACTCCTGAACTCGCAGGATGAAGTTGAACTAGCGATGAAGATCGAGGCAGGGAACAGGGCTCACGATCGACTTGAAGCTGGGGAAGATCTCAGCGTCGAGGATCGGGTATTTCTTAAGCGTGAAGCCCGCAAGGGAGGCCAGGCCAAAGAGAGATTGGTAGAAGCCAACCTCCGGTTAGTGGTCTCCATCGCGAAGAAGTACGTCGCACGTGGGATGCCGCTGCTCGACCTTATCCAGGAGGGCAACGTAGGTCTTATGCGTGCTGTGGAGAAGTTTGACTACAGGCGTGGGTTCAAGTTCTCCACCTATGCGACGTGGTGGATTCGGCAGGCGGTGACACGATCGCTGGCTGATCAGAGTCGGACTATCCGGGTGCCAGTTCACATGGCCGAAACGATTGGTCAGCTCATCACATCTCAGCGTGCGCTTTTGCAGGAACTCGGGCGCGAGCCGACCATCGAAGAGATCGCCATCGAAATGGAATTGACCGAAGCCAAGGTGAGTGAGATCAAGCGCATCGCTCAGACTCCGGTTTCGTTGGAGACTCCCATTGGTGGAGAAACAGACGCCACCATCGCTGACTTTGTAGAGGACACCGACGCAGTGGTCCCCATCGAGGCGGCGTCCTTTCAGCTTCTCAGGGAGTACATGGCTATTGCGCTCCATGATCTCTCGGAGCGAGAACGCTCAGTCCTCATCCTTCGGTACGGGATTGAAGGCGGAGCGCCTCAGACGCTTGAACAGGTGGGGAATGAGTTCGGAATCACACGCGAAAGAGTTCGTCAGCTTGAAACGAAGGCTCTCGCGAAGCTCCGCAGATCGCAGAATTCAGGGCTTTTCGAAGGATACGTTACCGATCAGTGAGCGCTGCTCACTGGGTTCTAGAGCCTCAGCGCCTCGAGCGGATCATGCGCCAAGATGCCGAGAGCCTCTCCAACCACTGAGCTGGTGAGCTTGCCGTCCACGATCTCAATACCGCCCACCAGTTCTGGCATTCGCTCGACGGCGGTCCCTATCCCGCCTGCGAGTTGGTTGATGTAGCGAGACGTTGCGTTGCTCAGGGCGTGGGTGGAGGTAGCCGGCACGGCTCCCGGGATGTTGCCGACCGCGTAGTGGACCACGTCGTGCACCAGGTACGTCGGGTCAGAGTGTGTGGTTTCGTGCGCGGTCTCGATGCAACCGCCTTGGTCAATAGCAACATCCGCGACCACTGAGCCGGCGCGCATGGACCGAATATCATGCTCGGTGATGATTGTGGGGGCCTTGTCTCCAGCTACCAAGACCGCCCCGACTACCAGGTCTGCTTTGTGCACCCATGTCTCGATCGCCTCGCGGTTGGAATGAACCGTCACCAGGCCCGGTAAGCGTCGCTCAAGGTCACCAAGGCGGCTGGGGTTGATATCAAGGACCACCACGCGTGCGCCCATGCCATGAGCCACTTCGGCGGCTGCTGTCCCGACCGACCCCGCGCCCACCACAACAACCAGCGCCCCAGGTACACCCGGGTAGCCGGCCATGAGAACTCCTCGCCCTCCTTGTGCCTTCTCGAGATGGTGAGCGCCCGCCTGAACCGCCATCCGGCCAGCGATGGTGCTCATTGGGGCCAGGAGAGGAAGGTGCCCGTCCGCCGTCTCCACCGTCTCGTACGCTATTGCGGTACATCCCGATGCCATGAGACCCGTGGCAACCGCTGGGTAGGCGGCGAGGTGAAGGTAGGTGAAGAGTGTGTGCTCTGGGCCAAGCATCTCGATCTCTGCTGCCTGTGGTTCCTTGACGTGGACAATTAGGTCCGACTCCCGTAGCACTGCTTCAGCGGAGGGCAGAATCGTCCCACCGGCAGCGATGAAGTCGGCATCGGTAATGGCCGCGCCAAGGCCGGCTCCCTGCTGGATATTGACGGTATGGCCGCTGTGGGCTGCTTCTCGAACGGCTCCCGTATTCATGGCCACTCGGTGCTCGTTCTTCTTCACTTCCTTGATTACGCCAATGGGCACGTGCGCTCCTTGTTGAACTTTGCGTACGCTAACTGAATTGAGAGCTTGTCACGTCCGAAAGTGCCAACTGAAACCTCGGTGTTTTAGAGACACCGCCGAGTGCTATCATTCGGTCGCTTTCCGGGGTAGCTCAATTGGCAGAGCAACGGACTGTTAATCCGTTTGTTGTGAGTTCAAGTCTCACCCCCGGAGCACACGCGAACCCCTCGTACAAGGGATCTCACAGATTGAGGCCTGTGAGATTCTCTTGGTTACGCTGTCCAGGTTTGCGAATTTCGGTGAATACCTGCTGATTGAGAATAAATGAGAGAGGGCCGCCCGAAAGCGGCCCTCTCTGGATACTAGGTCTACCTAATTGGTCACTTTGATCTGTCCGTACATGCCAAGCGCTACGTGGTCATCGATGGTACAGATCACCTCGAACGACCCCGCTGAGGTCGGAACGATGAACAGCGTGGCCTCACCACCGATCAGGAGCTCAACCGCCGTGAAGTACGGCACCTTGATCTCCGCCTGGGAGTCCTCTGCCTTTCTGATCACGACCGTCTTGTAGAACTCGGCTGCAGTGAAGTAGTGCTTGCTTACGTTCTCGCCCGAGTTGGCGAGGGTCAGCTTGTAGCCAACACCTTCGGCGAGCTCCAGATCCTCCGGAGAGAAGCCATAGGGCTCGGAGCCGGGATCGTCTTCGACGAAGTTGACCGTGGTCTCGACTGCGTTCTCCCACACCGTGTCAGAACCCGACTTGCGGGGGTCGCTTGCGAGCGTGCTGTCCCAGTCGTCGGCGACCTCAAGGTCGAGATGGTTACCCTCACCACCAGTGATGGTAATAAGCCCGTGCATTCCTGCTTCCTCATGCCCCTCGATCGTGCAGACGAATTCGTATGTCCCGGGAAGGACAGGGACGAAGTAGATCTCAAGCGTGCCACCGATCAAAAGTTCAACCGCCGAGAAATACGGTGCCTTGTACTCCGCGTCAGCGGTCTGCACCTTGCGTGTCGCAATGGCTTGGAAGAAGTCTTCTCCCTCACCTGGCGCAAAGTAGTGCTTGCCTGCGTTCGATGCGGAGTTGCTAATCTGCATCACGTAGGGCTTACCGGCTTCCAGAGTGATGTCATCGAGGGAGAAGGTGAGCCCGTTTTCCGTCTCGACCATCTCTATCTCAATGACTTCTTTGTCATCCCAGTCGACAGACTTGACCCATTCCGTCGACGTGAGGGCGGCTGCCGGTTCCACAACTGTAGGTGTCGGTTCCGGCGGATCCCCTGCCGTGGTTCCGCTCGGGGTTCCACCGCAGGCCGCAAGCGTCATCGCGCTTACGACCAAGAGTGAAAGACCGGATCGTATTCTTCTGTTTCGCATTTTATCTCCCTTTGTTGAATGCGTTCTTGCCCAGAGAGAACGTCGAGCCTGTCTTCTGGCGACAGGCCGCTTTCTTGCGGTTGTTTATCTGATCAGTCCTCCGATCTAGTAGCTCAGATCTGTTGCCATGCCTGCTTCATAGTGGCCAGGTAGGAGGCAAACGATTGCTGTGTAGTCGTGGTCGTTCTCAGGGAAGGTGAACACCAGAGTCCCGGACTCTCCAGCCGTTAGCACGAGGGCTACGTCTTCGGCTTCGTCGCTATGCTCGGCCTCGTCGTCGTGACCTCCAGCGAGGTGCTCTTCAACACGATCCGAGTTGGAGAGACGGAACTCATGTTGCACGACGCCCGAGTTGGTGACCACGAACTCGACGGTCTCACCTGGGGTGAATACGAAGGAGTCTGCTGCGATGTCAAACTCCGTCAGTTCGACCTCTACGACTCGGTCGACTTCGGAGGAGGTTTCCTCATGGTCGACTTCTTCAGCGACGTGATCGTCGTCTGCAGTTACGGCGCTGGAACAGGCGGCTGTGACGAGCGAGAGGGTTATTAGAACTGTGGCGATGCCCGTGAATCGCTTCCACATGTGAACTCCCTAGCGTTGAATGTTCTGTGCGTACGACCATTTTACTCGAGAATCGGTTGGCTGCATAGTCAACTGATCGGATCTTGCCCCTCACCCATTTGGTGAAGGTATATGTCCATTTGGTGGAGGGCTACGTCGACCCGATCTACTCGATGATTCCTTTGCGGATTCCAACAGCGACCGCTTCTGCTCGCGAAGTGACCTCGAGTCGGTCGAATACACCGCGGATGTACGTCTTCACGGTCGCTTCAGAAAGATCCAATGCACGGGCTATTTGCTTGTTGACCGACCCATTGGCGATCATCTGGAGCACCTGGTGTTCGCGCGGGCTCAGTCTTCCAGATGTCCTAGGGGCGCCGGTGACTCCCTCTAAGAGTGGTTCCATCAAGCTGCTGTGGATGTAGGTTTCGCCAACGGACACTGCCTTGATAGCTGTGAGGACCTCATCTCTTCCGGCACTCTTGAGCAGATATCCCGAGGCGCCGAGCTCTATC
>CAXMPE010000157.1:0-2694 GCA_964195245.1 uncultured Verrucomicrobiales bacterium
CGTCGTGTTCACCGACCTCCGTGGCTTCACCGAGTTCGGAGCGATGACAGAACCTGAGGAGGTCATCTCAGTGCTCGGGGAGTACCACCACGAAATGGGCAAACATGTCACAAGACACCAAGGAACCCTCGGCGGTTTCGAGGGAGACGGTCTGATGATCTACTTCAACGACCCAATCCCCGCTCCCGATCATGCAACAAGAGCAGTCGCAATGGCCAAAGACATGAGAAGCGGCTTCGTCCCTCTCAAAGAGGGCTGGGAACGCAGAGGAGTCCATCTCGGACTGGGGATCGGTGTGGCCACCGGGTACGCCACATTGGGAAGAATCGGATACGAGGGTCGATACGACTACTCGCCAATCGGAACCACAGTCAACCTCGCATCGCGCCTCTGCGACCAAGCCAAGCCAGGAACCATCCTTGCCAGTGAAAGAACAGTCGCCGCCGCCAACATCGACGCTCCTCTCCTACCCGACCCGCTCACATTGAAAGGCATCCCACAGCCGATCCCCGTGTACAACATCTGACCTTGCGCGGCACTCCACCCCCCGCACATAACGGCACTTATGTGCGGCCACGCAACTCGATTCGGTTGTGTTTCAGGACGTCGGTAGGGCTGCAGATGCGGCTTTTTGGACTTGGTCGGGTGTTGGCTTCGTTGTTTTGGGAGTGGCGACATATCCGTTAGCGAGGTCCTCTTCGATCAGAGCTTTGAGCAGGCTCATTCCTTTTTGAGCGAGCGGCTTGTATTTGATGGGGAAGAGGACGCTTCCTATGAGCCGTTCGCTGAGTGGGCCTCGAAGCGGCGCATATTTCATGGTGACTCGGGTGCCAATGTCGGTGGTATCGAGTTCAAAGATCGCGATGAATCGACTGGACCGAGCCGCGGTGTTCTCGGTCACGATTCGGGTAAAAGGCTCCCATTCGAGAACAGTGTTGGTTGAAACGGAGTTATCGAGGTGGAAACACTCGTAGACGGTGCCAGGTCCCACTCGACCATTCCTACGTTCATGAGTTAGCTGACGTTTAGCGTTGCTAAAGACAGCCCGATATTCAGGGTTGGTCAGATAACCCCAGACCAACTCGGGTGGCAACGGGTACTCCTCAACGAACACGGCCGCCCTTGAGTCATCGATATTGAGATCAGACCTGCCTTGATGGGCGTCCCATACCGGAGCCATGTCAAGGACCCAACATCCAACTGAACCGACACCGCTGAAATCGTCCTGATAGACGACAAGGGTGTCAGCGAATCCCTCCAAACCCAATTGACCTATCGAAGCGTCAGTGAAAAGCGTATAGGCCCGAACCCCGGTCTCCTCCACGACGTTGTTCTTCAACAGACGATGGATCACGTTTACGTCTGCCCCGACAAGCTCCTCACCCCCCGCAAGCTCCTGAACCACGAACTCGCCATGATGAACAAAGAACTTGAGATCAAGGGTGCTGATATTCGCACACGCATTGCACTCACACGACGTGTTCATCACCATCAGATCAATGGCCCGCTTGAAAGCGACATAAGTCGCCTCGATCATCTCCACAAACGCCTGGCCTTCGAACCGCTCCGAATCAATTGTGTAACTCAGCACAGCATCACCTTCCAACCCAGAAAGTGTCAGCGGCGGTTTGGTGTGATCAATAAGCAGGCCAAGAAGAGTCTTAATCGTCCCATGAGCGTGCTCCAGCTCAGAATGGTTCAGGTAAGCCGTATACCCGGTGATGTCGGCCACAACCAAAAACCCTCGCTGCGTACCCGATGAGACCATCGCGCCAGGATAGGAGCAGCCCCCAGACCACACCGACGAAACTGCACAAAAGCACATACCGGGCCGCACATAATGCCGGTTATGGGCGGTTTAGCCGCCCGATCACCTGGTAAGTGGCTTGCGTGGGATCGAGGCCGCAAGCCTCAAAGAATCCATAGGCCGGGTGGTTCTTCTTTTCCTCGATTGCCCGGTCATGGTCTTCGACGCTTTCCCAAATGGAAACCATGGAGATGACCCCGTCTCCCTGGGTGAGATAACAATCGAGTAGTCCATGGGGTCGCTCTCCGACGACTATGTCGGACCATGCTCCGAAGATGTGATCAGCTGTTGGGTCGGCCACTGATGCATGAGCTATTGACAGGATCAACTTCTAACTCCTCGCCGTGGCGTTGGTTGGGGCCTCAGGCTTTTTCGTACTCACGAGAGGAGAATACCCCCGCCAACAGAGAGCTAGCTACAACACCAGACCCACATAGCGGCACTTATGGGCGGTTCCGACTCTCGGCGACGTGAGCCGCTCCGCATAACTGTGTAGTGGTGTGGAGAATGCTCAGATGAGCAGCCTCGACCTCGTATCGGTCATCGTCTCTGATTACGACGAGGCGATCGCATTCTTCGTCGATATCCTCGACTTCGACCTTGTTGAAGATGAGCGGTCGCTGACTAACGATGGCAAGCCGAAGCGATGGGTCGTCGTGCGGCCGAAGGGGGGAGGCGCTGGACTGCTCCTGGCGCAGGCTGATGGCGAACTTCAGAAAGCGGCTGTCGGCTCGCAGTTCGCTGGGCGAGTAGGGCTGTTCCTGCGGGTCGATGACTTCGAGCAGACATTCGATCGCTTGGTGGAAGCTGGTGTTGTGTTTGTGTCCCAACCACGCTCTGAGCCTTATGGAAAGGTCGCCGTGTTCATCGACGTAGCCGGTAACCGA
>CAXMPE010000158.1:0-2787 GCA_964195245.1 uncultured Verrucomicrobiales bacterium
ACCTCACTGGGCACCACGTTGAGGAGACGACTCGCCTCGGATAGATCCGATCTGACCTTTACCAGATGTGTATAAGCCGCGTCACCCACCAAGACTTCCAAGCGACGTTGATTCGAGCCTATTGAGGCCTCGCTCAGCACTATCGCTGGGCCCACTGCCCCGGTACCTGCTGTGTGGGTTCCCCCGCAGAACTCGACCGAGTAGCCTCCGATCGAGACCACTCGGACCCGATCGCCGTACTTGTCCCCGAAGAAGGCGACAGCGCCTCGGTCGCGAGCTTCGTCCTGACCCATGACTTCGGTGCCTACCTGTTGGTTGGCGATAATTCGCTCGTTCGTGAGCAACTCCACTGCGCGAAACTCTTCGTCTGTCATACCCTCGAAATGTGAAAAATCGAATCGCAGCCGTCCGTCCTCAACCAAGGACCCTGCTTGCTTCACGTGCTTGCCCAGGACTTCGCGTAGGGCCCAGTGCAGGATGTGAGTTCCCGTGTGCGACTTCCGAATACGATCCCGTCGCATTGAGTCGATCGAAACCTCGGCGTCTTGACCAACCTGAATAGAGCCCGACGTCACAGTCCCGCGATGGCCGAAGAGCCCCTGAACCGCGTGTTGGGTGTCGTTAATCACCACTACACCAGTCGGCGTCTCAACTCTGCCAATATCGCCTACCTGGCCACCGGATTCGGCGTAGAAGACAGTGCTGTCTAGAAAGATCTCGATATCTTGGCCCTCTTGGGCCCGGTCGATCTGCTCACCGTCCTGCACCACCGCAAGAACCCGACCTGTGGATTGGTCTTGGTCGTAGCCGAGGAATTCGGTCCCGCCAATCACATCAAGGATACGGCGATAGGCCTCTTCCTTAGACGCTGTTTCAGCACCTTTCCAATGACTGCGAGCTCGCTCTTTCTGCTCGGCCATTGCCGCCAGGAAACCAGCTTCATCAACGGAGTAGCCCCGTTCATCGGCTATCTCTTTGGTAACCTCAATCGGGAAACCGAACGTGTCATGGAGCCTAAATGCCACGCTACCCGGTATCACCGACTCAACCTCAAGAAGCGCTTCTTCCAGCGCACTCTGACCCGAGGCAAGTGTCCGGCGGAACTGGCGTTCCTCTCGGTCGAGCATCGTCTTGATGAAGTCGAGATTGTCCCGTAGCTCCGGATAACCGCCCTCAAGGATGGTCACCGCTGCCTCAGCCATCTCAGCCATGATTTGCTCTTGGCTACCAAGACTCCAGGCATGTCGCACCGCCCGGCGAATGAGTCGGCGCAGCACATACCCACGGCCCTCGTTGGAAGGCACCACCCCGTCCGAAATCAGGCTGGCGGCTGTGCGGGCGTGATCTCCCATGATGCGCAGAGCGATGTCGACCTTCTCGTCGACTCCATACACCGTGTCTGTGAGCGAGGCAGCTCTTTCAATAGCTGGCTTCAGCAGATCGGTCATGAAGACGTTCTCAACTCCCTGGACAACCATCGCGAGTCGCTCCAAGCCCATTCCAGTATCAATACTTTTGTTCGGCAGATCACCCACGACGTGATACGGAACATCCTGAATATTCTGCATGAACACGAGGTTCCAGATCTCAACGAAGCGGTCCTCACCCGCCTCGATGGGCTCCCCATCGGGTCCCAGTGGGCCACCGTCAACACCGTATTGCGGTCCTCTGTCATAGAAGATCTCTGAGCTTGGGCCACAGGGTCCCGCCACGCCCATCTGCCAGAAGTTGTCTCGGCCACCGCGTTGCACCCGAGCTCTGGGAATTCCGATGTCATTGAGCCAAATGTCTTCCGCTTCGTCATCGGACTCATGAACGGTGTACCAAAGGCGCTCTGGATCGAGACCAAGCGTCTTTGTTAGGAATCTATGGGCAAAGCGCGCAGCATCGAGCTTGAAGTAGTCACCAAAGCTGAAATTGCCCAACATCTCAAAGAAGGAGAGGTGGCGATCGGTGGTCCCGATGATGTCGATGTCGATGGTCCGCACGCACTTCTGCGACGTCACGGCCCTGTCCCACGGAGCCTTCTCCTCACCGAGGAAGTACGGTTTGAAGGGCACCATTCCGGCGTTGTTGAGCATCAAAGTGGGATCGGTTGGGATCAGCGATGCCGACGGTCGGATTTCGTGGCCGAACTCAGCGAAGAAACTGATGAACGCTTCCCGAAGTTCGTTAGATGTAGTCGGTGTCCCCATGCAGGACGCAATGATAGACGCTGGCACCCGATGCTTCGTCATCACCGGGGCCGACTTTCACCGCTTGCGCTGCCGTTCGGCCAGAGCATCCATATGCGCGAGTCGCTGGGCTGTCCGAGCCTCCACACCCTGATCTGATGGGGTGTACAGCGTGGCGTCCCCGATCTCGGGCGGGAAGTACGCCTGGGCAACCACATGATCGGGATAGCTATGAGGGTACTTGTACCCATCTCCATGCCCGATCTCAGCCGCACCTGGGTAGTGGCTATCTCGCAGATGTTCGGGCACCGTCACTACCGATTGCCGTTCGACCAGCTCGCGGGCTGCCTGCATCGCGCTGTTGACACTATTGGATTTAGGAGCGAGCGATAGATACAACGTGGCGTGGGAGAGGGCGAACGCTGCTTCAGGCAAGCCAACGAACCGCAACGCCTCCGATGCGGCAACAGCTACACCGAGTGCGTTCGAATCAGCTAGCCCAACGTCTTCAGAAGCAAACACGACCATCCGCCGTGCTACGAACTTCGGGTCTTCGCCGGCACCCAACATGGTGTGGAGCCAATACAGTGCAGCGTCGGGATCGGAGCCACGC
>CAXMPE010000159.1:0-4627 GCA_964195245.1 uncultured Verrucomicrobiales bacterium
TCGGGTCCTATCGGGTGACCAAAGAAGAGATCATCGAGTTCGCTTCAATGTACGACCCGCAGATCTTTCATCTCGATGACGAAGTGGCTAAGGACACGATGTTTGGCGCCCTTGTGGCGTCGGGTTGGCACACCGGGGCGATGATGATGCGGATGACGGTTGAAGAGCAGATCGATCAATATCACGGGATGGGTTCTCCTGGGATGGACGAGATCCGCTGGATCGTCCCGGTGTTCCCCAATGACACGCTGAGATGTCGGACGAGAGCAACCGAGAAGCGACCGTCCAAGAGCAAGCCCGATCGCGGTGTCGTCTTCATCGATACAGAGGTGCTCAACCAAGACGACGTGGTGGTGATGACTGCCAAGAGTCGGGTCATCTACATGAAGCGCGGTTTCGGAAGACGCCCCAAACGGACTTAGGGGCTCGCCGAGAGAGCCACCAATCTCGAGCTTGGATCTCAGTCCTGCGAGTGGTTCGGGGTAGCTCACCTCGGAGGGTCAAAGGTGTAGGTGTGCCCCATCTGGCTCGCTGCGCTCGCCTGTCTTCCCCGCGAGCGGGAGAAGAAAGCGCGTTATGGCGCCAAGGCATGGGCTTTCGAGCAGGGCTTGGTGTTTGGTTTTAGTTCTAGTCTTAGTCCTAGTGGGCGGCCGAAGGCCGCCCTCACTCAATACATGATTCGTTGCAAGAGGCCGCGCCGCCACGACGCCCGTTCGTGGGTTCGCTTGTGAACTACCAACACCGGCACCTGCAGCTGTTCCATGAGACGGTCGGCTAGCGAGAACCGGGCAACCTCCTTGAATGGGGCTCCCAAGACAACGAGGTCTGAGTTGGATGACATTTGTGTCAGGCCTTCTCCTAGGTTATCTGCAAGAACGATTGTGCTCTTGCCCAAAGCGTCACAGAGGCCGAGCAACTCCTGCTGATGATCGTCGATGAAGGCGATCTGGGTCTGGTCGGTGTCCTCAGGGAGCACATGTACGATCTCAATTGTTCCTCCAGGCTCGATCAGCATGTTGGCAACGCTCATTTTCAGTTCATCGACGGGTCCGCCTGACCCAAAGACGACGATGTGGTGGAGGGCACGTTTGATTCCTCGGTAGCGGAGAAAGGCAGTGTCTGCGTCAATGTGGGTAGACAGCCACTTAACATCGGCGATGAACCGTTCTGAGTTCCGAGTGTGGGTGGGCATTTCGGCAATGACGAAGTCCGCCTTGATCTCTCGGACGTGTTGGGCAAGCTCGGCTCGGTCCTCCTCATGGGGATGGCCGGTAGGCACCGGGGCCTCCTCCTCGGGGAGGATTCTGTCCCAGATCAGATCCTCGTGATGAGTGTGGTGCTCGTCGAGCTGTACGAAGTGGAGATGCCCTTCGGGGTGGAGGAGCTGGTGACCGAGGTGAACGAGGTCAGCAGCCTTCTGGGGTGTGGCTGTTTCCCTCGCGATTACCAGCGTGTGCCTGTGGCCCCCGGAGGCGATTGCTTCTCTAGTCGCTTCTATAGAGCGCCCGTTTTCTCGCATACGAACCGCGTCGAGCAGAGCAGATTCTCTACTCGCTCTGGCTCGACCGAATACTCGATACCAGATCACTCCGCCGGCCATGATGCTCAACGCTCCAACGATGGGGATGACGCCTAGCTGGCTCAGAAGTACAAGCGACCCAACGATGCCAAAGATCTGCATCCAGGGGTAGAACGGAGATTTGAATGTGGGTTTGTAGTACTCGACCTTGCTTTCGCGGAAGGCGATTGGGGCGAGGTACTGAATCGTAAAGACGATGAGCTGGAACCCGGATGAAAGCTTTGCCAACTCTGTCAAGGGGAACACGGCGATCAGGACGATCATCACGCCGCCGGTCACAAGCGTGGAGTTGGTGGGGATAGCTGTCCTGGGGTTGATCTTTGAGAGGGCCGACGGAGCCAAGCCGTTACGCGACATGGCGAACGGGTAGCGAGCCGCGGCAAGCAGGCCGGCGTTGGCCATCGAGACAAGTGCGAGAACAGCCAGAATGGCCATCGCCACCCTTCCAGTGTTCCCCGCTACTAGGCCAGCGACAAAGGCGACCGGGGTCTCTGACTGGCCGAGTGCTTGTTCTCCTGCAATGCCGATCATGATGAGGGTAATAAGCGGGTAGACAATCATCATGAGGACCAGCGGAATCACCATCCCGCGTGGAATGTTCTTGGCGGGGTCCTTTACCTCTTCGGCGACTGAAGCAACCTTGGTCACTCCCGCGTACGAGCCGAACACCAACGCTGCAGTGGTCAGTACTTTGAACTTGCCGTGGCTGAAGAAAGGCTTGAGGTTGGTCGGTTCCACCGCGAATCCGCCTCTCAGCATGAACAAGCCCAGTCCGGCCAGTACCAGCACAACTACGATCGTCTGGGCGTTGCCTGATGCCTTCGCTCCTGAGATGTTCAGAGCAATAAGGCCCGCAGCCAGCAGGAGCGCAATCGGCTTCCCGGGGAGATCGAAGATGGAGAGGTAGGCACCGAGGCCAGCAAGAGCAAATGAGGATTTGAAGATGAGAGAGAACCAGACGCCGAATCCAGCGATCGTGCCCATCATTGGTCCCATGGCCCGATCGACGAAGATGTAGGTGCCGCCGGCTTCTGGCATGGCTGTGGACATCTCTGCCTTCGAGAAGGCTGCTGGCAGGATCACAATTCCGGCGATGAAGTATGCGAGGGCAGCTGCCGGACCCGCCTTTTCAGCGGCCAGACCTGGAAGCACGAAGATACCGCTACCCAGCATGGCGCCAATGCTGATGGCGAGCACCGCCCACATCCCTAAGGATCGCTTGAGGCCCCCTGCCATATCTATAGGCTCCTGATTCCGTGCGCTTCAGACTTGGCCGAGCGGCCCATGAGTCGCCCAATGGCCTCGCTGGGGCTCGCTCCTTCGTACAGGACCCTTCCGACCTCGGTGGCGATGGGCATCTCGATGTTGTGAGACGCGGCAAGTTCGAGGATAGGCTGAGTGGACTTGACGCCTTCGGCCACGTTGCTCATGTCAGCGATCACGCTCTCAAGAGACTTTCCCTCTCCGAGACCGTAACCCACGGTGAAGTTGCGGCTTTGGGCTGACAGGCAGGTGGCCATCAAGTCGCCGATCCCGGCCAGGCCGCCAAAGGTAAGCGGTGAGCCGCCCAACTCCGTGCCGAGCCGGGTGATCTCGGCCAGGGCCCGAGTGATGAGCATGGTGGTGGTATTCATGCCGAAGCCCATGCCGCGGACGATCCCAGAAGCGATCGCCATTACGTTCTTAAGCGCGCCTGCGACTTCCGAGCCGATCACGTCGTTGTTTGTGTACACGCGAAATTGGGGCGTCATCAGCAGCTTCTGGATGCGTTGAGCGGTGTCGGGATCCCGAACCGCGACAACAGTGGCCGCAGGGTCGCCAGCCATGATCTCTTTGGCAAGGTTGGGACCCGATACAACTCCGACAACCCGTGCGTCGTGTTGAGGGAGCACGTCAGCTATGACCTCGGTCATCCGCATTCTGGAGTTCCGCTCGATGCCCTTCGACAGCGAAATGAGCGGGAGATCAGAGGCTACGAAGGGTGCGAGCTGCGTGAGGACGGATCGGAAGCCGTGAGACGGAACGCCGAGAAATAGCGCTTCTGTGCCCTCAACGGCCTCTTCAAGAACGTTGGTTCCAGTCATCTCTGGGAGTGCGAATCCTTCGAGGTAGGTCGGATTGGCGCCGCCGGAAATGGCTACCGAGAGGCCTCGACGCCTTGCCCATATCTTCACATCTGATTGGTGGGTCAGAATTGACGCAACGGTTGTGCCCCAAGCTCCTGCGCCAATAACGCCTACAGCCATAGGGGTAACCTACACGGTATGGGTTCGAACACCCACGAGCCTCTGGAAAAGGATCAGAACGCCGGCACCGACCAGAAACAAGATCGCCCCTATCACCAGCTCACCCCCTGAGCCCAGGGCCCATTTTATGGGAGGTGTTCCCCACGGCCATAGTCGGGGAGCTGTCCCAATCATGAGCCCTACTAGTGCCGCCAGGGTCCCGTTGTGCCAGCGCACGAGCGCCCAGCGGAGGGCTCGAACAAGAGTGAGCACACCGATCACCGCCCCTAGGGCGAACAGGCCCATGGTCGCGAAGTCTCGTTCGCTGGCGGCCGATATTGCCCTGTCATATTGACCGGCAAGGAGCAAGATGAAGGCGCCGGAGATCCCGGGCAGGACCATGGCGCTGATAGCAAGCGCGCCACTGAGTATCGCCCAGATTGAGGTGGACGGTGTGGTGGCAGGCGTGCTGCTGATGACCATGAATCCCGCGGCCACTCCAGCTACAGCGGCACCCAATGCAGCTCGTTCCCAGCGCACTCGCCTAGCTACCAACACGATCGAGACAATCACAAGGCCAAGAAAGAATGAGAAGAGACGGGGCCTGGTGAGGGCTCCATCGAGCCACCCATGAAGTGTCTTGGACAGTACAAATATCGCCGTCGCGATTCCGAGCAAGAGCGAAAGAATCAAGCCCAAGTTGAGATGGTGGTATAGCTTGCCGAACCGCAGCCTGAGAAGGTACCGAAGAGCGGTCCTATCGGCTGAGTGGAGTGCCTCGATGATCGGCTCGAACACTCCGGCAACAAAGGCGATAGTGCCG